>JBFFZT010000433.1:0-2640 GCA_041568535.1 Burkholderiales bacterium
CAGCACGGTGACGCTCGCCGGCAGCCGGCGCACGTCCTCCGGAAAGCGCGTGGCGGTGATGACGACGGCGTTGTTCGATTGTGCAAGCGCGGCAGGCGCCAGCGCGGCGAGCAGCGCGAAGATGGCGGAACGCATGGCAAGACCCTCCCGGCGTCATCCCCGACCCCCTCAAGCGGTTAATACCGCAAGGCCGGTCTCCGGACTCGCGAGCGGGCGCTGGAGTTTCGCGCCGGGCGTGCCGCCTTCCCGTGGATCGAGCTTCCACAGTGGCCGGGTGGCACGCCGCCTCGCTTACCGTTGCGGGGGCAGTACAGGGATCGCGGGGCACGCTTGCGCGCGCCGCTCACCTGTTTCCCGTTTCATCCTCGCGCGGCGAATCCGCGCGAAGACACCTTGCAGCTGACTACGCGAGCGATTATACAAACCGGCATGACGCGCGCAATGCTCGGCGCCCTGCTGCTTGCGGCCTGCGCCGCCCAGGCCGAGGTGCGCGTGACCGACGACTACGGCAACGCGGTGGTGCTCGCCGCGCCCGCGCGCCGCGTGGTCAGCCTCGCGCCGCACCTCACCGAGCTGATGTACGCCGCGGGCGCCGGCGAGCGCATGGTCGGCGCGCTGCAGTACAGCGACTTCCCGCCGGCGGCAAAGCGCCTGCCCCGGGTGGGCAGCGAAGCGTCGATCGACCTGGAGGCGCTGGTGGCGCTGCGCCCCGACCTGGTGATCGCCTGGCCCAATGCCGGCAGCGCGCGCGCCGTGGAGCGCATCGCGGCGCTCGGCATTCCGGTGTTCCGCTCCGAGCCGCGCGAGCTCGAAGACATCGCACGCACGCTGGAGACCCTCGGCCGGCTCGCCGGTACCGATGCGGCGGCCGCGGCCGCGGCGCGCGCTTTCCGCGCGCGTGCCGCCGCCCTCGCGCGCCGCCATGCGTCGAGCCCGCGCGTGCGCGTCTTCTACCAGGTCTGGAACCGGCCGCTCATCACGGTCAACGGCGCGCATGTTCTCAGCAAGGCGCTGCGCCTGTGCGGGGGCGAGAACGTCATGGCGGACCTGCCCGGAATCGCTCCGGAGATCGACCGCGAGCGCGTGCTGCATGCCGACCCTGAAGTCATCGTCGCCAGCGGATCCGACGGTGGGCATCCGCACTGGCTGGAGGAATGGAAGGCTTACCCGGGCATGGCGGCCGTACGCCTGGGAAACCTCTACGCCGTCCCGCCCGAGCTGCTGCAGCGGCATACCCCCCGGCTGCTGGACGGCGCTGACGAACTTTGTCGGATTCTGGACGCCGTCCGGGCCCGGCGGACGCGCTAAGACCTTCTCAGGAAACACATTCAGAACCGCCCCTTATTTCTTGACGCAGTGGCGGTTTTCGAACATAGTGTGCCGCGTGGAGGCGGAGCTCAACTCGCTCGAATCGAAGGTGGCGCAGTTCGTCGCCCTGTGCGAGCGCCTGCGCGCCGAGAACATTTCATTGCGCCAGGAACTGGCGAGCGCCCGCAACGACGCCAAGCGGCTGAACGAGAAGATCGACGGCGCGCGCAGCAAGGTGGAGCAGTTGCTCACACGCCTGCCCGAGTGAGCGCCAACGAAAAGCGCGCTGCCGACGGCGCAAAGACCATCGAAGTGACGCTGCTCGGGCGCGGCTACCGCGTCGCCTGCAGCGACGAGGAGCGCGAGGCGCTGCTGCAGGCCGTGGCCTACCTCGAAGGCAAGATGAACGACATCAAGCGCGCGGGCAAGGTCTCCGGCACCGAGCGCATCGCGGTCATGGCGGCGCTCAACATCGCGCACGAACTCCTGAGCATGCGCCTTGGCGAAGGCTTTGACATGGGGGAGGCCAAGCGTAGAATCTCCTCGATCGAGGCGAGGCTGGAAGCGGCGCTCGCCAAGCAGGAGAAGCTGTTCTAGCTTCGCGTTGTTCGATGTCCCCTGCTGTGTTCGACCGGGCTCATATTTCCGAACCGATAGCTTCCCTAGGTTGCAGACCCTAGCGTCACTGTTGTGATCGTCCCTCCTTCGGGTGCCGGACGAACCTGAGGTGACCGGCAAGCGACCACCCTGATTAAGCACAGGGTTCGGGAGCGAGCCCACCGGCACAAGCGGGGGGCCCCCCCTTACGCACTACAATTTCCGCGCCATGCCCTTCTGGCTGATGAAGTCCGAGCCCGACGAGTGCTCGATCGACGACGCGCTCGCCGCGCCGGGGTGCATCACGCCCTGGACCGGCGTGCGCAACTACCAGGCGCGCAACTTCATGCGCGACGGCATGCGCGTGGGCGACGGGGTGCTGTTCTACCACTCGAGCTGTCCCGAGCCCGGCATCGCGGGCCTCGCCGAGGTCGCCTCGGCGCCCTACCCCGATCCGACGCAGTTCGACCGGCGCAGCGACTACTACGACGCCAAGTCGACGCGCGCCGCGCCGCGCTGGATGATGGTGGACGTGCGCGCGCTGAAGAAGACGCGCCTGCTGCCGCTCGCCGAGCTGCGCAGCGAGAAGCCGCTTAAGGGCATGTGGCTGCTGCGTCCCGGCTCGCGGTTGTCGATCACTCCCGTGAGTGCCCCCGAGTGGCGCCACATCACCGGACAGCTCCTTTGACCACCGACACGCTGCTGCGTGCGCTGGCGCGCGAGCCCACCGCGTAC
>JBFFZT010000434.1:0-2636 GCA_041568535.1 Burkholderiales bacterium
GGCGCGGCGCGCCCGGCCGCATGCCGAGCGCGACCTCGCCGAGCTCGAGGCCGTCGCGCGCACCGAGCTCGGCCTGGAGCGCCTCGAGATGTGGGACATTCCCTTCGCCTCCGAGAAGCTGCGCCAGAAGCGCTACGCGTTCTCCGACCAGGAGGTGAAGCAGTATTTTCCGGAGGACGCTGTGCTGACGGGGCTGTTTCGCCTCATCGAGACGCTGTACGGCGTGCGTATTGCGAGCGCGAGCGCGCCGCTGTGGCACGGCGACGCGCGCTTTTTCGAAGTGCGCGACGCGCGCGGCGGGCTCGTCGGCCAGTTCTACCTGGACCTGTACGCGCGCGAGACCAAGCGTGGCGGCGCGTGGATGGACGACGCGATCTCGCGCCGCCGTCTCGGCAGCGGCGTGCAGACCCCCGTGGCGCACGTCGTGTGCAACTTCTCGCGCCCGGTCGGCGGCAAGCCGGCGCTCTTCACGCACGACGAGGTGCTGACGCTGTTCCACGAGTTCGGCCACGGCCTGCACCACCTGCTCACGCGGGTGGACGACCTCGGCGTCTCGGGCATCAACGGCGTGGAATGGGACGCCGTCGAGCTGCCGAGCCAGTTCATGGAGAACTTCTGCTGGGAGTGGGACGTGCTGCAGCACATGACGCGCCACGTCGAAACGGGCGCGCCGTTGCCGCGCGCGCTCTACGACAAGATGCTCGCAGCGAAGAACTTCCAGGCCGGGCTCGCCATGCTGCGCCAGATCGAATTCGCGGTGTTCGACATGCGCCTGCACTCGGATTTCGACTCCGCGCAGCACAGCGTGCTCGAGCTGCTGCGCGAGGTACGCGCCAAGGTTGCGGTGATCGTGCCGCCGGACTGGAACCGCTTTCCGAACAGCTTCTCGCACATCTTCGCCGGCGGCTACGCGGCGGGCTATTACAGCTACAAGTGGGCCGAGGTGCTCTCGGCCGACGCCTACGCGGCGTTCGAGGAAGCGCCCGCGGTCCTCGATGCGCCGACCGGCGCGCGCTTTCGTGACGAAGTTCTCGCCGTCGGCGGCAGCCGCCCGGCGGCCGATTCGTTTCGCGCTTTCCGCGGGCGCGAGCCGAGCGTCGAAGCGCTGCTGCGTCACAATGGTATGATCGCCGCGTAGGGGAAACGGCTGCAGCAACAGGAGGTTCGTGCATGCGCACGGTGATCTTTGCCCTGCTGCTCGGCGCCGCGTGCGCCGCCAGCGCGCAGTTGTACCGCTGGACCGACGAGAACGGCCGCGTCCACGTCACCGACACGCCGCCGCCGCCCTCGGCGAAAGACGTTCGCAAGCGCCCGCTCGCGCCTGCGCCTGCCGCGGCGTCCGGCGCCAATCAGCCATATGCGATACAGCTGGCCGCGAGGAATTTCCCGGTCACGCTCTACACGGTCCCCGAGTGCGCCGCCTGCGGCGTTGCGCGCTCGCTGCTTAATGAGCGCGGCGTGCCATTCCGCGAAGTGAGCGTAACCACCGAGCAGCTGGCCGAGGAGCTGAAGCAAGCCGTGGGCAGCCTGTCGGTGCCTGCGATCCGCGTCGGCGCAAGCGTGCAGAAGGGATTCGAGCCGGGCGCCTATAACGCGCTGCTCGATGCTGCAGGCTACCCGCGAGCAGGCATCGTGCCGCCGCGCAACCAAGCCGAGCCGAAGCCCGCACCGCCCGCCAAGCCCGAGGCGCCGGCCGAGGAAGCGCAGCCGGTCGAGGAAGCGCGACCGGCCGAGGAAGCCGCGACCGGCCCCTACACGCCGCGCTAGCGCGCGCCGCGTCGCCGGCATGAAGCTCGCGACGTGGAACGTCAATTCGGTGAAGGTGCGGCTGCCGCAGCTGCTCGACTGGCTCGCCGCCGCGCAGCCCGACATCGTCTGCCTGCAGGAGCTGAAGGTGGAAGAACCGAAGTTCCCGCGCACGGAGCTGGAGGCGGCCGGCTACCGCGCTGCGGTCAGCGCTCAGAAGACCTATAACGGCGTCGCGATCCTCGCGCGCGCGCCGCTCGAGGACGTGGCGGCGGACATCCCCGGATTCGGCGACGAGCAAAAGCGCGTCATCGCTGCGACGGTGCAGGGCATGCGCGTGGTGTGCGTCTACTGCCCGAACGGCCAGGCGGTCGGCTCCGAGAAGTACGCGTACAAGCTGCGCTGGTTCGCCGCGCTGCGCGACTACCTGCGCGCGGAGCTCGAGAAGCATCCGCTGCTCGCAGTCGCGGGCGACTTCAACGTCGCGCCCGAAGACCGCGACGTGCACGATCCGAAGGCCTGGGAGGGGCAGGTGCACGTGTCCGAGCCGGAGCGTGCGGCGTGGCGCGCGCTGCTCGCGCTGGGCCTGAAGGACAGCTTTCGGCTATTCGAGCAGCCGGAGAGAACCTACTCGTGGTGGGACTACCGCATGCTGGGATTTCGGCGCAACGCCGGGCTGCGCATCGACCACATCCTGCTCTCGGCCGCACTCGCCGCGCGCTGCACCGGGGCCGGCGTGGACAAGGCGCCGCGCCGGCTGGAGCGCCCATCGGACCACGCGCCGGCGCTCGCCGACCTGCGCCCGGCGTAGCGTGGCGGTCGTACAATGCCCGCATGGACCCGGCGGGCGCGATCGGCAAGCTCGGTTTCCGGCGCTGGTATGAGCGTCA
>JBFFZT010000435.1:0-2632 GCA_041568535.1 Burkholderiales bacterium
GCCGAACCTGGTGCAGACGCTGGAGAACAACCCGGCCTTCATCCACGGCGGCCCGTTCGCCAACATCGCGCACGGCTGCAACTCCGTGATCGCGACGCAAAGCGCGCTCAAGCTCGCCGACTACGTGGTGACCGAGGCGGGCTTCGGCGCCGACCTCGGCGCCGAGAAGTTCCTCGACATCAAGTGCCGCAAGAGCGGCCTCTCGCCGGACGCCGCGGTCATCGTGGCGACGATCCGCGCGCTGAAGTACCACGGCGGCGTCGACGTGAAGGAAGTGAACAAGGAGAATGTCGCGGCGCTGGAGCAGGGCCTCGTCAACCTCGAGCGCCACGTCGAGAACGTGAGCAAGGTCTACGGCATTCCCTGCGTGGTGTCGATCAACCGCTTCACCTTCGACACGCCGGCCGAGATCGCGGCGCTGGAGGCGCGCATGAAGAAGCTCGGCGTGCCGGTGGTGCTCGCCACGCACTGGGGCGACGGCGGCAAGGGCGCGGCCGAGCTGGCGAAGGCGGTGGTCGGCCTGTGCGACAAGCCGTCCAAGGCGACCTTCGTCTACGAGGACGCGGACCCGCTGTGGGACAAGATCACCAAGATCGCGCAGAAGGTGTACCGTGCCTCAGGCGTCAGCGCCGACGCCAAGGTGAGAAACCAGATCAAGAAGCTGCAGGACGACGGCTACGGGCACTACCCGGTGTGCGTGGCGAAGACGCAGTACTCGTTCTCCACCGACGTGGCGAAGCGCGCGGCGCCCGAGGGGCACACCGTGAACGTGCGCGAGGTACGGCTTGCCGCCGGCGCCGAATTCGTGGTCATGGTCTGCGGCGACATCATGACCATGCCCGGACTGCCGAAAGTGCCCTCGGCCGCCAAGATCGACCTCGTCGACGGCAAGGTGGTGGGGCTGTTCTAGCGCCCCTAGGCGGCCGGAGGCCGGCGCCGCAGGCGCAGGTTGAGCATCTCGACCGCGACCGAGAACGCCATCGCGAAGTAGATGTAGCCCTTGGGCACCTTGACGTCCAGGCCGTCGGCTACGAGCGCCATGCCGATCATGATGAGGAAGGCAAGCGCCAGCATCTTCACCGTCGGGTGCGCCGACACGAAGCGCCCGATCGGCCCCGCCGCCACCATCATCAGGGCGACCGAGGCGATCACCGCGGCCACCATGACGCGCACGTCGTCGACCATGCCGACCGCGGTGATGATCGAGTCGAGCGAAAACACCAGGTCGATGACGATGATCTGCCCGATGATCGCGCCGAAGGTGGCGCGCACTACTTGTGCGCCTGGCTCGCGCGGCGTGGCGTGATCCTCGTACATCTCGTGGATCTCGACCGTCGCCTTCCAGATCAGGAACACGCCACCCGCGAGCAGGATCAGGTCACGTCCCGAGATCTCGTTGCCGACGAGGGTAAAGATCGGCGCGGTGAGGCCGATGATCCACGCGATGGTGAGCAGCAGCGCGATGCGCATGAACATGGCGAGGAACAGGCCGATGCGCCGCGCGAACTCGCGCCGCGCCGGCGGCAGCCGGTCGACGAGGATCGAGATGAACACGATGTTGTCGATGCCGAGCACCAGCTCGAGCGCCGTCAACGTGACGAAAGCGATCCAGGCCTGGGGATCGAGCAGCAGTTCCACGCCGCAAGTGTACAATCGCCCGCGCCCCGCGGGGGCCACCACAACGACCACGGAAGAACATGGACACTCTGACCGGCGCCATCGTCGTATTCCTGATCAGCTCGGCGTTCGTCATCGCCGCCGGCATCGGCCTGGCGCGCTTCGGCGACGATCTCGCCGAGGCGACCGGCTGGGGCAAGCTCTGGGTGGGGACCCTGCTCGTCGGCATCGCCACGTCGCTGCCCGAGGTCACGGTCAACGTCTCCGCGGTGTGGCTGGAGCAGAACCCGAGCCTCGCGCTCGGCAACGTGTTCGGCGCCGACATGATCAACATCTTCGTCATCGGCGTGGTGGCGCTCATCTTCGGCGTGCCGAATCTCTTCGGCAACCAGGGGCGCGACACCGAGCTCCTGATCCTCACCGGCCTCGGGCTGGTGGCGCTCGCGCTCGCCTTCGGCGCGTTCGGCGACATCAAGGTGCTCGGCCCGACTAGCGTCGGCGGCCTGCTGATCGGCGCGCTCTACATCTACGGCATGCGCCAGGTGTATCTCGCCGGGCTGGCTGCCCCGGGCGAAGACGAAGGCGAGGGCCCCAAAGGCAGCGCGCGCAACGCCTGGATCGGATTTCTCGTTTCGGCGGCGGTGGTGATCGTCGCCGGGCGTTTTCTCGCCTCGAGCGCCGACGCCATCGCGGAAGCCTCCGGCATCAGCGCGACCTTCATCGGCGTGCTGCTGGTGTCGATCGTCACCACGCTGCCGGAGGGCTCCGTGACGGTCGCGGCGAGCCTGCGCCGCTCCTACGGCATCGCGATGGGCAACGTCTACGGCAGCTGCGCCTTCAACGTCACCATCATCTTCATCGCCGACTTCTTCCATACCCGTGGCCCGCTGCTGCGCGAGATGCAGAGCGCGCACTTCGCCGCGGCGCTCGCCGCGTTCGCCCTGATGGGCATGGGCTACCTGATCTTCAAGGCCTTCCAGACGCGCCGATACGCGGCGTTTCGCTCGCTCGCCCC
>JBFFZT010000436.1:0-2628 GCA_041568535.1 Burkholderiales bacterium
GCGGGGTGCCGGGCCCGTGATCGCCGTGGTCTGCAACCTGACGCCGCTGCCGCGCGAGAATTACGTGCTCGGCGTGCCGCGCGGCGGCACCTGGCATGAAATCGTCAACAGCGACGCCAAGGAGTACGGCGGCTCTGGATGGGGCAACCTGGGCGCGGTGCAGGCGGCGCCGCTCGCCGCGCACGGCCGGCCGCACTCGCTCACCGTGACGCTGCCGCCGCTGTCGACCATCTATCTGAGGAGCGACAAATGAGCGCTGCCGGCAAACCCGACGGCCGCGTGCGCGCGGTGATCGACGCGGTGCGCCCGTCCGTGGACGGCGGGCGCTTCGCGGTGAAGCGCGTCGCCGGCGAGGCGCTCGAGGTCGAGGCGCACTGCTTCGCCGACGGCCACGACGTGCTGCGCGCGCGGCTGCTGTGGCGCGCGGAGGACGCGCGCGACTGGCAGGAAGTGGAGATGAAGCCGCTCGGCAACGACGTCTGGCGCGCGCAGTTCACGCCGCAGGAGATCGGACGCTACCGCTACAGCGCGGCCGCCTGGGTGGACGCCTTCGCCACCTGGCGCCACGACTTTGCCCGGCGCGAGGATCCGGCCGACCAGGCGCTCGCCGCGCTTGCCGGCGCCTTCCTTGCCGAAGAAGCGGCGGCGCGCGCCAAGGGCGCCGACGCGCAGCAGCTCAAGGATTGGGCGGCGCGTCTGCGCGCCGCGAAAAAGCCGGAGGAGATCCGCGCCACGGCGCTCGACGAAGTGATGGCTGCGCTGACCATGCGCTACCCCGACCGCTCGCTCGAGGCGCGCTGGGGCGTCGACATGCCGCTCATCGTCGATCGCGAGCGCGCGCGCTACTCGACCTGGTACGAGCTGTTCCCGCGCTCGGCGGGCACGCAGCCCGGCAAGCACGGCACCTTCAAGGACGTGGAGAAACGACTCGCGTATGTCGCCGAGCTCGGCTTCGACGTGCTCTACATGCCGCCGATCCATCCGGTCGGCCGCGAGCGCCGCAAGGGCAAGAACAACGCGGTGACGGCGGGCGCGGACGACGTCGGCAGCCCGTGGGCCATCGGCGCCAAGGAAGGCGGGCACAAGTCCATCCTGCCCGCGCTCGGCACGCCGGAGGATTTCCGCAGCCTGGTGAAGGCCGCAGCGACGCACGGCATCGAGATCGCGCTCGACATCGCCTTCCAGTGCGCGCCCGACCACCCGTACGTGAAGGAGCATCCGGAGTGGTTCCGCAAGCGCCCCGACGGCTCGGTGCAGTACGCCGAGAACCCGCCCAAGAAGTACCAGGACATCTATCCGTTCGACTTCGAGAGCGCGGACTGGCAGGCGATGTGGCAGGAGCTGAAGAGCGTGTTCGACTTCTGGATCGGCGAAGGGGTGAAGATCTTCCGCGTCGACAACCCGCACACCAAGGCGTTCCCGTTCTGGGAATGGGCCATCGCCGAGATCCGGCGCGCGCATCCCGACGTGATCTTCCTCGCCGAGGCGTTCACGCGGCCGAAGGTCATGCACCGCCTGGCGAAGCTCGGCTACACGCAGTCCTACACTTACTTCGCGTGGCGCAATACCAAGCAGGAACTGACCGAGTACTTCACGGAGCTCGCGCAGGGGCCGGGCAAGGAGTACTTCCGCCCCAACGTCTGGCCGAACACGCCCGACATCCTGACCGAAGCGCTGCAGGTGGGCGGGCGCGCGGTGTTCATGCAGCGCCTGGCGCTCGCGGCGACGCTCGCGGCGAGCTACGGCATCTACGGCCCGGCCTACGAGCTGATGGAGCACCTGCCGCGCAACCCCGGCAGCGAGGAGTACCTCGACTCGGAGAAGTACCAGCTGCGCCACTGGGACCTGGAGCGCGCCGACAGCCTGCGCGCCTACATCGCGGCGTTCAATCGCATCCGGCGCGAGAACCCGGCGCTGCAGTCCGATGCCGGCCTGCGCTTCTGCAACACCGACAACGACCAGCTGCTCGCCTACAGCAAGCAGACCGCGGACGGCTCGAATCTGATCGTCTGCGTGGTGAACCTGAGCCCGCACCACACGCACGGCGGCTGGGTCGAGCTCGACCTCGCCGCGCTCGGCATCGAGCCCGACCGCCCCTACCAGATGCACGACCTGCTCTCGGGCGCGCGCTACATGTGGAACGGACCGCGCAACTTCGTCCAGCTCGACCCGCAGCGCTCGCCCGCGCACGTGTTCCGCGTGCGCCGGCGCCTGCACCGCGAGCAGGATTTCGACTACTTCCTGTGAATCCGTGAACGCCCCTACGACATCTACCGCTGCCTCTACCGCGCCGGCGGCTGCCGGCCAGGCTGCCGCCCCCGCCGCCGATCCGCACTGGTACAAGGACGCAGTCGTCTACCAGCTGCACATCAAGGCGTTCTACGACTCCAATGGCGACGGCCTCGGGGACTTCCGCGGCCTCACCGAGAAGCTCGACTACGTGCGCGACCTCGGCGTCAACACCATCTGGCTGCTGCCGTTCTACCCCTCGCCGCTCAAGGACGACGGCTACGACATCGCCGCCTACGAGTCGATCAACCCGACCTACGGCACGATCGAGGACTTCCACGACTTCCTGAACGCCGCGCACGCGCGCGGGCTGCGCGTCGTCACGGAGCTCGTCATCAA
>JBFFZT010000437.1:0-2626 GCA_041568535.1 Burkholderiales bacterium
GCTCGCCGAGGCGATGAGCCTGTACCGCGCTGCGAAGAAGGCTAAGGTCAAGCACGGCGTGGTGCAGGACAAGCTGTGGCTGCCCGGGATGCTCAAGCTCGCGCGGCTGCGCGAGCAGGGCTTCTTCGGCCGCATCCTCTCGGTGCGCGGCGAGTTCGGCTACTGGGTGTTCGAGGGCGATCGCCAGCCCGCGCAGCGGCCGTCGTGGAACTACCGCAAGGAAGACGGCGGCGGCATCATCCTCGACATGCTGTGCCACTGGCGCTACGTGATGGACAACCTGTTCGGCGAGGTGCAGGCGGTGTCGTGCCTCGGCGCGACGCACATCCCGCAGCGCTGGGACGAGGACGGCAAGCGGTACAAGGCGACCGCCGATGACGCGGCCTACGCCACGTTCCAGCTCGCGGGCGGCGTCGTCGCGCACTTCAACTCGGCGTGGACCGTGCGCGTGCGCCGCGACGACCTGCTCACGCTGCAGGTCGACGGCACGCAGGGCAGCGCGGTGGCGGGCCTGCGCGAGTGCCGCGTGCAGTCCTACGACGACACGCCCAAGCCGATCTGGAACCCGGACATCCCGCAGCCGATCGACTTCTACGCCGGCTGGAAGGAAGTGCCGGATGCGAACTACGACAACGCCTTCAAGGTGCAGTGGGAGCTTTACCTGCGCCACGTGGCGGGCGAGGGGCCGTTCCGCTGGAACCTGCTCGAGGCGGCCAAGGGCGTGCAGCTCGCCGAGCTCGGCCTGAAGAGCTGGAAGCAGAAGAAGTGGCTCAAGGTGCCGAGGCTGAAATGAAACGCGACGCGATCCAGACCATCCACCTGCCGGTTGCCGGCGGCGGGCTCGAGCCCTACCAGGTGCGCGAGCCGCAGCGCTTCACGCGGCCCTCCAGACCCTTTACCCGCCGCGCGCTCGCCGCGGCGCACGTGGTCGCCGATCCGCGCTCGGCGAAGGAGCCGTGGCTCGAAGCCGCCATCGACTGGGACGCGACCCTCGCCTACCGACGCCACCTCTGGTCCTGGGGCATGGGCCTCGCCGAGGCGATGGACACCGCGCAGCGCGGCATGGGCCTCGACTGGCCGAGCTCGCTCGAGCTCGTGCGGCGCACGCTCGACGCCGCGAAGGACGTGCAGGGCGCGGTCGTGTTCTCCGGCGCGGGCACCGACCACGTGGCGCAGGCCGACGTCGCGGGCGTCATCGCCGCCTACGAAGAGCAGTGCGCGGCGATCGAGAAGCTCGGCGGGCGCATCATCCTGATGGCGAGCCGCGCGCTCGCCGCAGCCGCGCGCTCGCCCGAGGACTACGGCAAGGTCTATGACCGCATCCTCGGCCAGGTGAGGGAGCCGGTGATCATCCACTGGCTCGGGGAGATGTTCGATCCGGCGCTCGAAGGCTACTGGGGGAAGAAGAACCACGCGCAGGCGATGGACGTGTGCCTGGACGTGATGCGCAGGAACGCCGCCAAAGTCGACGGCATCAAGATCTCGCTCCTCGACAAGGACAAGGAGATCGCCATGCGCCGCCGGCTGCCCAAGGGCGTGCGCATGTACACCGGGGACGACTTCAACTTCGCCGAGCTGATCGAGGGCGATGCCGAGGGGCACTCGGACGCGCTGCTCGGCATCTTCGACTCGATCGCGCCGGCGGCCTCGGCGGCGCTCTCGGCGCTCGCGGCGAACGACCGCGCGGCCTACCACGACATCCTGGCGCCGACGGTGCCGCTCTCGCGCCACATCTTTCGCGCGCCGACGCGCTTCTACAAGACGGGCGTCGTGTTCATGGCGTGGCTCAACGGCCACCAGGAGCACTTTGTCATGGTGGGCGGCCAGCAGAGCGCGCGGCACATCCTGCATTTCGCCGAGCTGTTCCGGCTGGCGGACGCGGCCGGGCTGCTGCAGGACCCGCCGCTCGCCTGCGCGCGCATGCAGCAGCTGCTCGCGGTGCACGGATGCGCCTGAACAAGCTCGGCGCCGGCTTCGGCGCGCAAACCGACGGCCTCGACGCGCCGTTCCAGGAGATCTGGGACGCGTTCTTCGCCGCCCAGGTGCTGGTGTTCCGCGGCCTGCGGCTGAGCGCCGTGCAGTTCCTCGAGCTCGCGCGCCGCTTCGGGCGCCCCGAGCCGCACGTCATCGACCAGTTCCATCACCCCGAGCACGCCGACATCCTCATTCTTTCCAACCGGAAGAAGAACGGCGAGCCCGTCGGCCTGGCGGACGCGGGCACCTACTTTCATACCGACTACTCGTACCTCGAGGTGCCGGCGCGCTGCACCATGCTGTACTCGATCGAGGTGCCGAAGAAAGGCGGCGACACGCTGTTCGCCAACCAGTACGCCGCCTACGACGACCTGCCCGAGGCCATGAAGCGACGCATCGACGATCTGGTCGCGCTGCACCACTACGGCAACCGCGACGACCTGGACAAGTCCTCGCGCACCGTGGCCTCGGTGCTGAACGAAGCGCAGGAGCAGAAGATGGCCTGGGTGCGCCACCGCGTGGTGCGGCGCCATCCGGTGACCGGGCGCAAGGCGCTGTACGCCGTGTCCGGGAGCTCCTTCGGCATCGAGGGCATGCCGGAGGACGAGGCGCGGGCGCTGCTCGACGAGCTCAAGCGCCACGCCACGCAGGA
>JBFFZT010000438.1:0-2621 GCA_041568535.1 Burkholderiales bacterium
CCACGGCCCGGGCGGGCAGCTGCGCGAGCGCTTCGAGTTCGACGAGAAGTTTCCCGACATGCACGACTACAGCGCCGAGGTGCGCTGCGAGGCCGCGGAAGGCCGCTACGCCTCGACGCTCGAGTACGCCGTCGCGCAGGGCAAGCTGCAGCGCCTGGAATGGCGCTCGCGCGTCGCCCCGGCCGGGCACGTGTGCGCGCTCGCGCTGAGCGAGCAGCAGCCGATGGCGGGCGGCCTGCGCTTCGTCGCCGGGCGCTGCAGCGTCACGCTGCGCGACCTCGGCGACGTGGTGCGCGTGCGCGCCGAGCACTGCGGCGAGTTCTGCGGCTCGCTCGCCTACCTCGAGCCGCTGCTGGTCGAGCGGCGCGGCGCCTGCCAGCTGCTGCGCCCGCAGTCGAGGTAGCGCGCGATGGCCTGGGAGATCGTGGTCGGCCTGGAGACGCACGCGCAGCTCGCCACGCAGAGCAAGATGTTCTCCGGGGCGGCGACCGCGTTCGGCGCGCCGCCCAACTCGCAGGCCTGCGCCGTGGACATCGCGCTGCCGGGCGTGCTGCCCGTGGTGAACGCGGCGGCGGTCGAGATGGCAGTCAAGTTCGGGCTCGCGGTCGGCGGCCGCATCAACCGGCGCTCGGTGTTCGCGCGCAAGAACTACTTCTACCCCGACCTGCCCAAGGGCTACCAGATCAGCCAGTACGAGATCCCGGTGGTGGCGGGCGGCGCGGTCACGTTCGCGCTGCCTGACGGCGAGAAGACGGTGCGCCTGACGCGGGCGCACCTCGAGGAGGACGCGGGCAAGTCGCTGCACGAGGACTACCACGGCATGAGCGGCATCGACCTGAATCGCGCCGGCACGCCGCTGCTCGAGATCGTCTCCGAGCCCGAGCTGCGTGGCGCCAAGGAGGCGGTGGCGTACGCGCGCGTTCTGCACGCGCTGGTGCGCTGGATCGGCGTGTGCGACGGCAACATGCAGGAGGGGTCGTTCCGCTGCGACGCCAACGTCTCGGTGCGCAAGGCGGGCGCGGCCGAGCTCGGCACGCGCTGCGAGATCAAGAACCTGAACTCGTTCCGCTTCATGGAGCAGGCGATCGAGTTCGAGGCGCGCCGCCAGATCGAGCTGCTCGAGGACGGCGGCACGGTCGTGCAGGAGACGCGCCTGTTCGACCCCGACAAGGGCGAGACGCGCTCCATGCGCACGAAGGAGGAGGCGCACGACTACCGCTACTTCCCGGATCCCGACCTGCTGCCGCTGGTGATGGCCGAGGCGGATATCGAGCGGCTGCGCAAGGCGCTGCCGGAGCTGCCGGAGGCGATGGGCAGGCGGCTGCGCGATGCGCACGGCCTGTCGGCCTACGACGCGCGCCTCATCACCTCAAGCCGCGAGACCGCGCAGTACTTCGAGCAGCTGGCGGCGCTCGCCGACGCGAAGCTCGCGGCGAACTGGGTCAACGGCGAGCTCGCGGGCGCGCTCAACCGCGCCGGCCTCGACATCGCGCAAAGCCCGGTGAGCGCCGCGGCGCTCGGCGCGCTGCTGCGGCGCATCGCCGACGGCACGCTCTCGGGCAAGATGGCGAAGGAGGTGTTCGAAGCGCTGTGGGCGGGCGCGGGCAGCGCGGACGAGGTGATCGAGAAGCGCGGCCTGAAGCAGGTGTCGGACGCCGGCGCGCTCGAGAGAATCGTCGACGAGGTGCTGGCGCAGAACGCGCGGCAGGTCGAGGACTACCGCGCCGGAAAGGAAAAGGCCTTCCACTCGCTCGTCGGCCAGGTGATGAAGGCGACGCAGGGCAAGGCCAACCCCGCGCAGGTGAACCGCATCCTGAAGGCGAAGCTCGCCGGCTGAAAGCGGCTACTTCGCGCCGGTGAGCAGCCGGTACTTGCGCTTTTCCTCGTCGTAGCGCGCGTTGATCTCGGCGGCCTCGCGCTTGCGCGACTCGAGCAGCTGCTCCTGCAGCGACAGGTCGTAGGCCACCGCCTTCCTGTCCTGCTGCACCTTGTCGGGGATCTGGCTCGGGTCCTGGAACTTCTCGGCTTCCTTGTCGAGCTGCGCCTGGCGCGCCTTGAGCTGCGCAATGCGCGCCTCGACCTGCGCCGACGCCTCGCGGTTGCTGGCGAGCGCGCGCGCGCGCACGCGCTCGATGTCGCTCTCGTCCGTATAGGTCTGCAGCAGCGCGCGGTCGCGGCGCGCCTGCACCTCGGCGGCCTTCTGCTGCTCCGCGCGCGCGGCTTCGGCCGCCGCGGCCTTCTGCTCCTCGGCTTCCTTCGCCGCCTTCTGCTCCGGCGTGAGCGGCGGCTCGATGCGGAACAGCAGCGTGCCCTGCGCCGAGAGCGCCTCGACCAGCTCGCCCGTGCACTGCGGCGGGATGGTGGAGCCGTAGTACTTGCGGCCCGCCTTCGTCACGCAGCGGTACGAGCGCACCTGCGCGCGCAGCGCGTTGATGCGCGCCTTCTCCTTCGCCTCGTCGGTCTTCGCCTGCGCCAGCGTCGCGTCGGGCGCGGCGGTCAGCAGCAGCGCGCAGGCGGCGAGCACGGGTGTGCGGAGCATTGCGGCCCTCCAGGATCCGGTCATCGCGCGGATTAGAACCCTGCTATAATCCGCGCGCTTCCATGCATTGCGCCGACCGCGC
>JBFFZT010000439.1:0-2604 GCA_041568535.1 Burkholderiales bacterium
ACGCAGACCCCCGGCGCCGGCATCGCCAACGTGCGTGGCGTGGACGAGGGCAAGGCGCACATCGGCCTGTCGAACTCGAACACCGCCGTGCTCGGCGTGCAGGGCGAGGCGCCCTATCCGAAGAAGGTCACCAATGTCTGCCAGCTGGCGAACCTCTACCCGCAGTACTTCCAGGTAGTCGCGCTGGCCGATGCCAAGGTCAACAGCCTCGCGGATCTGAAGGGCAAGACGCTCGTGACGCAGCCCAAGGGCAACACGGGCGAGCTGCTCACCGAGCAGGTGCTGAAGATCAACGGCATGAGTTACCAGTCGCTCGCCAAGGCCAACTTCCAGGCCGGCTACAACGACGCCGTGTCGATGATGAAGGACGGCCACGCGCAGGTGTTCACGCTCGGCACGACGGCGCCGGCCTCGGCGGTGATGGACCTGGCCAGCGCGCGTGACGTGAAACTCGTGCCGGTGGACGACAAGACCTTCAACGAGGTGAAGAAGATGAACCCGGGCCACAACAAGCTGATCATCAAGGCCGGGACCTACCCCAAGCAGGACAAGGACGTGCCGGTGATCGGCTACTCGACGCACGTCATCGTCGCCTGCGATCTGCCCGAGGCCACGGTGTACGGCATGGTGAAGGCCATGGCCGCCGGCGTGGACGACATGGCAGCCGTGGTCAAGGCGATTGCCGGCTCGACGCCGAAGGACATGGCGCTCGACATCGGCGTGCCGTTCCACAAGGGGGCGGTGAAGTTCTACAAGGAAGTGGGGGCGATGTAGCGCCCGTCAGGGCGTAAGGACAACGGGGCGGCACGGCCGCCCCGTTTCACATCGAGGGGGACCCATGTCGGACGAGAAGCCCGCCAGCACGCCGGCCGCCGCGGCTCTGCGCTGGAGCGCGCTCGTCATCGCCGTGGCGATGTCGCTCTACCACATGTACGTCGCGGCGTTCGGGCCGCCGGAAGCGCTCATCTTCCGCGGCACGCACCTGATGTTCGCGACCACCCTCGTGTTCCTCCTCTACCCGTTCCGGCGCGACGGCGGCTGGGGCTGGCGCGCGCTGGACGCCGCGTTCCTCGTCGCCGGGCTCGGTCTCGTCCTGCACATCTTCTTCAACTACCAGTACTACACCAACCGCATCATCTACATCGACGAGCTGACGCTCGCCGACAAGTTCTGGGCGGTCGTGTCCGTGATCGTCGTGCTGGAGGGAACGCGCCGCGTGATCGGCTGGGCGCTGCCGCTCACCGCCATCTGCTTCCTCGCCTACGCGCTCACCACGCAGGTCAAGCTCCCGGTCCTCATGGAGCAGGTGTACCTCTCGACCGAGGGCATCTTCGGCCAGACGCTGGGCGTCTCCGCTTCCTACGTCATGCTCTTCGTGCTGTTCGGCGCGTTCATGGAAAAGAGCGGCACCGGGCAGCTGTTCATGGACTTCGCCATGTCGATCACCGGGCGCTACGCCGGCGGCCCGGGCAAGGTCGCGGTGGTGAGCTCGAGCCTGTTCGGCACGGTCTCGGGAAGCGCGGTGGCCAACGTCATGGTGGACGGCCCGATCACCATCCCGCTCATGAAGCGCACGGGCTTCCGGCCGCCGTTCGCCGCGGCGGTGGAGGCCGTAGCCTCGACCGGCGGCCAGCTCATGCCGCCGATCATGGGCGCGGCGGCCTTCGTCATGGCCGAGTTCCTCGCCGTGCCGTACGCGCAAGTCGCCCTCTGGGCCCTGGTGCCCGCGTTGCTTTACTACCTCGCGGTGTTCTTCGCGGTGCACTTCGAGGCCAAGCGCTACAAGCTCGCGGGCGTCCCGGCGTCCGAGGTTCCCCGCCTCGTAGTCGTGATGCTCGCGCGCGGGCATCTGTTCATCCCGATCCTGATCGTGCTGTTCGGCCTGATCCTCGGCTACTCGGCGCCGCTGTGCGCGCTGGTGGCGGCGATCTCGTGCCTGCCGATCGCGCTGCTGCGCGCGACCACGCGCGCCGGCATCCACTGGCGCTCCGTGATCGAGGCGCTCGAAGAGGGCGCGCGCAATGCGCTCGCCGTGGCCATGGCTTGCGCGTGCGCGGGGGTGGTCATCGCCTGCGTCACCATCACGGGCCTCGGCATCGTCTTCACGCAGATGGTGGTGGCGCTCGCGCAGGACCAGCTGATCCTCGCGCTCATCCTGACGGCAATGGCCGGCATCGTGCTCGGCATGGGCATGCCCACCACGCCCGCCTACATCATGATGGTGGCGCTGCTGGTGCCGGCGGTGGTCAAGCTCGCGGTCTCCGGATGCCCCGAGCCGATCACGCCGGAATGCAAGAGCTCGATGACGCCGGCGGCGCACATGTTCGCCTTCTACTTCGCCATCCTGTCGGCCATCACGCCGCCGGTGGCGCTGGCGATCTTCGCCGCGGCGGGCCTCGCCAAGGCCAACATGTGGGAGTCGGGATTCGCCGCCATGCGCGCCGCGGCGCCCGCCTACATCGTGCCCTTCATGTTCGTCTACGAGCCGGCGCTGCTGCTGGTATCGAAGAACTGGGCCGCGGACTGGCCCTACGTGTTCTGGGTGGTGATCACGGCCTGCACCGGCGTCATTGCCCTCGCCGGCGGCCTGTTCGGCTGGCTGAT
>JBFFZT010000440.1:0-2592 GCA_041568535.1 Burkholderiales bacterium
GATCTCGATCAGCGCGACGATGGCGCGCTCGATGATCTCCTCGTCGACCAGCAGCACCTCGTCGAGGCAGCGCTTGCAGATCTCGAGCGTGAGCGCGCTGACGTCGCGCACCGCGATGCCTTCGGCGATGGTGTCTCCGCCCACCTCCACCGGCAGGTCGTGCATGCGCTGGAACATCGCGCTCCAGGACTTCGACTCCACGCCGAACACGTGCGTCTCCGGGCGCAGCGCCTTGGCGGCGACGGCGATGCCCGAGGCGAGGCCGCCGCCGCCCACCGGCACCACCAGAATCTCGAGGTCGGGCACGTCTTCGAGCATTTCCAGGCCCACCGTGCCCTGGCCGGCGATGATCGCGGCGTCGTCGTAGGGATGCACGAAGAGGTAGCCCTCGCGCGCCGCCAGCTCGCGCGCGTGCGCGCCGGCCTCGGACAGGGTCGCGCCCTCCAGCACCACCTGCGCGCCGTGCACGCGCGTGCTGGAGACCTTGTTGTTCGGCGTGCCGCGGGGCATGACGATGACCGCGCGGATGCCGAGGCGCGCGGCGTGATAGGCCACGCCCTGCGCGTGGTTGCCGGCGCTCATGGCGATCACGCCGCGCCGGCGCTCGGCGTCGGACAAAGAGAGCAGCTTGTTCAGCGCGCCGCGCTCCTTGAACGAGGCGGTGAACTGGAGGTTCTCGAACTTCAGCCACAGATCACAGCCGGCGAGCCGCGACAGCGTGCGGCTGTACAGGCACGGCGTGCGCTCCACCGCGCCGGCGATGCGCGCGGCCGCGGCGCGGATGTCGCCTAGTGAAACATTGTCCATGCCCCAATATAGCAGCGCCGGGAATGAAACAATGCCCGGCATGGGGGAGCGTGACGTTGCCTGGGAACTGCGCCGGCTGGCCGCGGCGCTGTGGGCGCTCGCGCGCGCCGCGTTCGCCCCGCGCCTCCCCCGCCAGGTGGAGTGCGACGCGGTGCTGGCGCGCGCGCTCGCCGGCTTGCGCGCGCAGCTCGAGGCGGCGGGGGCGAGCGTGCACGGCGGCTCGCTGCCCCGTGTGCGCGCCGACGCGCGCCAGCTCGAGCACGTATTTCGCGTGCTCCTCGGCAACGCGGTGCGGCACCAGGGCGCCGAGGTGCCCCTGATCCACGTCTCGGCGCGGCCCGTGGGACGCGACTGGCTGTTTTCGGTGCGCGACAACGGCACGGGCGTCGATCCGCGCGATCATCGCGAGATCTTTCGCGCCCTTTCCGGGGCGCGCGAGCTGCCGGGCTGCCGCAGCATCGTGCGCCGGCACGGCGGGCGCATCTGGGTAGAATCGGCGCGCGGGCACGGGGCAACGTTCTACTTCACCCTGCCCGCGACGCGGAGGAAGGGCTATGTCTCTTAGAGCTTGGGCGCTGGCGCTGGCGTGGGCGCCGCTGGCCGCGGCGGCGCAGCTGCCGATCTTCGACGCGCACCTGCACTACAGCCACG
Organism: Burkholderiales bacterium; assembly: GCA_041568535.1. Taxonomy (GTDB): domain Bacteria; phylum Pseudomonadota; class Gammaproteobacteria; order Burkholderiales; family SG8-39; genus JAABQT01. The sequence continues at coordinate 1,459 of JBFFZT010000440.1, forward strand.
ACGCCTGGGACATGCTTTCGCCCGCCGACGCGGTCGAGATCCTGCGCAAGGCGGGCGTGAAGCGCGCGCTCGTGTCCTCGTCGGGCGACGACGGCCAGCAGCGCATGAAGGCGCTCGCGCCCGACGTGGTGATCACCGAGCTGCGCCCGTATCGCTCGCGCGGCGAGATCGGCACCTGGGTGCGCGACGACAGCGTCCCGGGCTACCTCGAGGAGCGCCTCGCGAAGTACCGCTACACGGGCATCGGCGAATTCCACCTGTTCGGCGCCGACGCCGACCTGCCGGTGCCGCGGCGCATGGTCGAGCTGGCGAAAAAGTACGGCCTGTTCCTGCACGCGCACTCGGATGCCGATGCGGTGGAGCGGCTGTTCCGCCAGTGGCCGCAGGCGAGGATCCTCTGGGCGCACTCGGGCTTCGAGCGCCCGGAGAAGGTCGCCGAGATGCTGCGTAAGCACGCCAACCTGTGGTGCGACCTCGCGTTTCGCACCGACCACGCCTCGGGCGGCAAGGTAGACGCCGAATGGCGCAAGGTGTTCCTCGCGTTCCCCGATCGCTTCATGGTCGGCACCGATTCGTTCACGCCCGAGCGCTGGCATTACGTGGAGGCGCACGCCAACTGGTCGCGCGAATGGCTGGCGGACCTGCCGCGGGACGTGGCCGAGCGCATCGCGTGGAAGAACGGCGAGGCGCTCTTCGCGCCGAAGTAATGAAGTCCTGGCTCTGGCTCGCCTTGCTGGCGCCGGCGGCGCAGGCCTGCGAGTTGCCGGGCGGGCCGGCCGAGCGGCTGCAATCGGCCGACACCACGCTCCTCTACCGGGCGGTGCCTTTGCTGCGCGTGGGCGAGCACTTCGCGCTCGAGCTTGCCGTGTGCCCGGCGCCCGGGGAGCTGCTGGTGGACGCCTGGATGCCCGAGCACCGGCACGGCATGAACTACCGGCCCTCGGTCACGGCGCTCGGCGGCGGGCGCTACCGCGCCGAAGGGCTACTGTTCCACATGCCCGGGCGCTGGGAGTTCCTGTTCGAGCTGCGCGGCGGCGGCGGCACCGAGCGCTTCGCGCACGCAGTGCGCATCGAGTGAGGCGCGCGCTCGTCCTGCTTCTCGCCGCGCTCGCGCCGGCGGCGATGGCGTTCAGC
>JBFFZT010000441.1:0-2584 GCA_041568535.1 Burkholderiales bacterium
AAAAGGCGACGATCCAGAACGAGAACCAGACCCTCGCCTCGATCACCTTCCAGAACTACTTCCGCATGTACCGCAAGCTCGCGGGCATGACGGGCACCGCCGACACCGAAGCCTACGAATTCCAGGAGATCTACGGACTGGAAACGGTGGTCATCCCGACGCACAAGAAGATGATCCGCGACGACCGTCTCGACCTCGTGTACCGGACCGCGCCCGAGAAGCACAAGGCCATCATCGACGACATCAAGGATTGCCACGCGCGCGGGCAGCCGGTGCTGGTCGGCACGACCTCGATCGAAGCCTCCGAGCTGCTCTCGGGGCTGCTGACGAAGGACAAGCTGCCGCACCAGGTCCTGAACGCCAAGCAGCACGCGCGCGAAGCCGAGATCGTGGCCCAGGCCGGCCGGCCGAAGATGGTCACCATCGCCACCAACATGGCGGGGCGCGGCACCGACATCGTGCTCGGCGGCAACGTCGACAAGCAGGTCGAGCTGATCGAAGCCGACGACAAGATCGCGCCGGAGGACAAGAAGGCGCGCGCCGAGCGGCTGCGCAGCGAGTGGCAGCAGCTGAACGAGCACGTGATCCGCGAGGGCGGGCTGCACATCATCGGCACCGAGCGGCACGAATCGCGGCGCGTCGACAATCAGCTGCGCGGCCGCTCCGGCCGCCAGGGCGACCCGGGCAGCTCGCGCTTCTACCTCTCGCTCGAGGATCCGCTGCTGCGCATCTTCGCCGGCGAGCGCATCAACAAGATCATGGTCATGCTGCGCATGCCGGAGGGCGAGGCGATCGAGCACGGCATGGTGACGCGCTCCATCGAGGGCGCGCAGCGCAAGGTCGAGGCGCGCAACTTCGACATCCGCAAGCAGCTGCTGGAGTACGACGACGTCGCCAACGACCAGCGCAAGACCATCTACGCGCTCAGAAACGAGCTGCTCGAGTCCAAGGACGTGTCAGCGCGCATCACCGACCTGCGGGAAGGCGTGGTCGCAGACCTGTTCCGCAGCCACGTGCCCGAGGAAAGCGTCGAGGAGCAGTGGGACATCAAGGGACTCGAAGTCGCCCTCAAGGCCGAGCTCAACCTGGAGCTGCCGGTGGCGCACTGGCTCGAGCAGGAACCGGATCTGGGCGACGAGGCGCTGCTCGCCCGCATCACCGAGAAGGCGCACGAGGCGTATCACGCCAAGATCCCCCCCGGCGCCGAAGAGTCGTTCCGCCAGTACGAGCGCTACGTCATGCTGCAGATCCTGGACGGGCACTGGCGCGAGCACCTCGCCGCGCTCGACCATCTGCGCCAGGGCATCCACCTGCGCGGCTACGCGCAGAAGAACCCCAAGCAGGAGTACAAGCGCGAGGCGTTCGAGCTGTTCGGCACCATGATCGAGGCGGTAAAGCTGGAAGTGACGCGTACGCTGGTCGCGGTGGAGATCCGCGCGAGCGACGCGGTGCCGCAGGCCGACGTCGCCCAGCACGTGGAGAACGTGCGCCTGCAGCATGCGGACTACGATTCCGCGCTCGGCGCAGGCGAGGGCGAGGCGGCGCCGAAGCCGCAGCCGGCGCGCGCCGGGCAGAAGATCGGACGCAACGACCCCTGCCCCTGCGGCTCCGGGCGCAAGTACAAGCACTGCCACGGCAAGCTGAGCTAGGCGCCATGGCAGTAAACCTGCCGGCACCCGACCCGGCGCAGCTGTTTCCCGTCGCCGGCATCGAGCTTGGGGTGGCCCGTGCCGTCATCCGCAAGCCGGGGCGCAAGGACCTGCTGGTGGCGCGGCTTGCGCCGGGCACGACGGTGGCCGCGGTGTTCACTCGCAATCGCTTTCCGGCAGCGCCGGTGCTGCTAGCGAAAAAGCACCTTGCCGGGGCCGTGCGCGCCCTGGTCGTCAATACGGGCAACGCCAATGCGGGCACGGGGCGCGACGGGCTCGAGCGCGCGCTCGAGGTCTGCAAGGCGGTGGCAGCCGGCGCGGGCTGCCGGGCATCGGAGGTGCTCCCCTTTTCCACGGGCGTCATCATGGAGCCGCTGCCGGTCGACCGGGTGGTGGCGGGCATACCCGCTGCGCTCGCCGATCTACGGCCCGGCAACTGGGCTTCGGCGGCCGAAGCGATCATGACCACCGACACGGTGCCGAAGGCGTATTCGCGAAAGGTGCGGCTGGCCGGGGGTGAAGCGACGGTCACGGGCATTGCCAAGGGCTCGGGCATGATCCGCCCTGACATGGCGACCATGCTCGGTTTCATCGCGACGGATGCCTTGGTATCGAGGGCTGTTCTCCAGCGCATTGCCAAGGCGGCCGCCGATCAGTCGTTCAATGCCATCACGGTGGACGGGGACACGTCGACGAACGATGCGTTCGTATGTCTCGCCACCGGAAAAGGCCCGGTGGCGAGATCAAAGAAAGACATTGGGACTCTCGCCGGGGCGGTAGCCGGGATCGCGCAATCGCTGGCTCAAGCTATCGTGCGCGACGGCGAGGGCGCGACCAAGTTCGTCACCGTGCGCGTCGAGCGCGGCCGCAGCGCCGCCGAGTGCCGCAAGGTCGCCTACGCCATCGCGCATTCGCCCCTGGTGAAGACGGCGTTC
>JBFFZT010000442.1:0-2572 GCA_041568535.1 Burkholderiales bacterium
CGGCGCGACACTGTGGGTGCAGCTGACGGTCTCGCTCGAGCGCGACGCGCAGGGCCTGCCCAAGTACGACGTGGCGGCGTTCGAGGACATCACCGACGCGGTGCGCGCGGAGGAGCGCTTGCGCGCGAGCGAAAGCCGGCTGCGCGCCATCGTCGGCGCCGAGCCCGAATGCGTCAAGCTGATCGACGCCGAGGGCACGCTGCTCGAAATGAATCCGGCCGGCCTCGCCATGATCGAGGCGCAAAGCCTGGAAGTGGTCGCGGGGCAATGCGTATACGCACTGGTGGCGCCCGCGTATCGCCAGCGCTTCAAGGACCTGACCGACCGGGTCTGCCGCGGCGAGCGCGGCAGCCTGGAGTTCGAGATCGTGGGCCTGAAGGGCGCGCACCGCTGGATGGAAACGCATGCCGTCCCGTTGCGCGACGAGGCCACCGGCAAGACGCTGCTCCTAGGTATCAGCCGCGACATCACCGCGCGCAAGCAGGCCGAGCGCGCCGCCGAGCGCGTGCGCCGCATGTACGAGGCGCTCAGCAGCGCCAACGAAGCCATTGGCAAGATAGGCGAGGAGCAATCGCTCTACCGGCGCATCTGCGAGCTGCTGGTGGAGCACGGCGGTCTCCGGCTCGCCGCGGTGCGCCTGGTAAACCGCGAGACCGCATCGCTCGAGGCAGTCGTGCATGCCGGCGGTCCGACCTCGTACTTGGAGAAGGTACACGTGTGTCTCGACGAGCGGCGACCCGAAGCGCGTGGCTCGGCGGCGCGGGCAGTGCGCGAAGGCCGCACGGTGGTCGACAACGACTATCTGGCAGAGCCCGCGCTCGCCCCTTGGCACGCTCTGGCGCGCGAGGCGGGCATCGCGGCCACGATGTGCGTGCCGTTGCGGCGCGCCGGAGAGACCATCGGCCTGCTCATCCTGTACGCCGCCGAGACCGGCTGGTTCGACGCGGAACTGGTCGGGCTGGCCGAGCGCATGGCGCAGAATCTGTCTTTCGCGCTCGACAATATCGACCATGAGCGCCAGCGCAGTGCGGCGCAAAGCGCGGTCAGGGAGAGCGAACAGCGCTTCCGCAGTCTTACGGAGCTGTCGTCGGACTGGTTCTGGGAGCAAGATGCCGAACTGCGCTTCACGCGTTTTTCCGGCGGGCAGGGCGAGGCGAAGTGGGGTGAGGACCAGGAGCGCACCCTGGGCCGGCGGCGCTGGGAGATCCCGCAACTCACGCCGCTCAGCTGCAGCTGGGAAGAGCACCGGGCGGCGCTCGAGGCGCGCAAACCGTTCCGCGGCTTCGAGTACGCGCGCGTGTGCGCGGACGGCAGCCGGCGCTACGTTTCGGCGAGCGGCGCGCCCGTCTTCGGTACCGGCGGCGAGTTCCTCGGCTACCACGGCACTGCAACCGACATCACCGAGCGCAAGCTCGCCGAATCGGCGCTGCGCGAGAGCGAGGCGCGCTTCCGCAGCCTGGTCGCGCTGTCCTCCGACTTCTACTGGGAGACCGACGCCGAGCATCGCATCACGAAGCGCGAAGGCGGGGCGCGCGCGAGCGCACAGCCGACCTACGGCGAAGGGGCGGGCATCGGCAAGCGGCGCTGGGAGCTGCCGTTCCTCGCCCCCGACATGCAGGGCTGGATGGCGCACAAGGCGGTGCTCGACGCGCACCAGCCGTTCCAGGACTTCGAGCTCTGCCGGCCGACGGCAGACGGCGGTGCGCGCTACTTCTCGATCACCGGCGAGCCGGTGTTCGACCACGAGGGCTCGTTCAGGGGCTATCGCGGCGTGGGCACCGACATCACGGTGCGCAAGTCGGCGCTGCGCACACTCGAGCTGGAGCACGCGGTCAACCGGCATCTCGCCGCGGCCGAGAGCGCGCTCGTCGGCGTGCAGGCCGTGCTGCGCGCGATCTGCGAGCTGCACAACTGGGAGCACGGGCGGTTCTGGCAGGTCGACGACGAGGCCGGCCTGATGCGCTTCGCAACGCTCTGGAGCGGGGAGAGCGCGGCCGCCGACTCTCTGGCACAGGCGCTTCGCGACGTCGTGTTCCATCCGGGCCAGGGCATCGCGGGCCGCGTCTGGCAATCGGGCGAGCCGATCTGGGTGGCCGACGCGAGCAAGGACCCGAGAACCGCCAAGCACACGCTGTGGCGCACGCCGCTGCGCGGCACGTTCATGTTTCCGGTCAAGGGGGCAGGAAGGGTCCTCGGGGTCATCACCATTGCCAGCGGGGAGATCCGCAAGCCGGATGAGCGACTGCTCGCCGCCGCGGGCGCCATCGGCGATCAGGTCGGACAGTTCCTGCTGCGCAAGCGCAACGAGGAGGCGATGCGGCGGTTCCGCGCCGGCATGGACGCCTCGGCCGACATGGTGCTGCTGATCGACCACAAGGCGATGCGCTACGTGGACGTGAACGAGACGGCGTGCCGCACCCTCGGCTACTCGCGCGAGGAAATGCTGGCCATGGGGCCGCACGACCTGCTGCCGATGGCGCGCGAGGAGCTGCAGGCGGCGTACGAGAAGTTCGTCGCCGACCCGGCTACGGTGCAGGGGATGAACAGCTCCTACCGCTGCAAGGACGGCTCC
>JBFFZT010000443.1:0-2566 GCA_041568535.1 Burkholderiales bacterium
CGCAGCGAGCGGCCGGTTACGCCGGCGCAGGCGTTGTTCATCGTCGCCTTCGCCGGCGCGCTGGTCGTGTTTCTCAACTGGTGGCTGCTGGCCGTCTGGAGCGTGGTGCTGGCGGGGCTAGTGGGGGGCAAGGTGTTCCTGCACCAGGCACGCTGGCAGCGGCGCTTCTACCTGATGGTGTTCGCCTACCTGGTTGCGCTGCTGGTGCTCGTCGTGCTGCCGCAGATCGCACCGCGCAACGAGATCGACCCGGCGATCCGCGCGTTCGCGGCCTGGGGACTGCCGGGACTGTTCGTGCTCATGGCCCTGACCCCGGCGGAGAGCGACCCGCCCGAGGCGGCGCAGGTGATCGACTATTTTTACAGCGTCTTTCTGATGCTGATGCTCGGCGTAGTGGTCCTTGGCTGCTTCGCCTTTATGACACTGGGGCGATCCGGGTACCTGGAATCGCTCACCTACATCGTTTTCGTCATCGCCGGCATCCTGCTCGCCATCGGCCTCGCGTGGAATCCGCGCACCGGCTACGCCGGCCTGAACGTGTTCGTTTCGCGCTACCTGTTTTCCATCGGCCTGCCGATCGAGCAGTGGCTGCAATTCCTTGCGGAGCTCTCGCACGCCGAGGCGCGGCCCGAGCGCTTCCTCTCCGAGGCGGTTCACGGGCTTGCTCGGCTGCCCTCGGTCGAGGGCGCCGAGTGGCGCTCGCGCAACGCGCACGGCGAGGCGGGCGGACGCACCGCGCATGCCGTGCAGTTCGATAATCGGGAGATCTCGCTCACCATCTACTCGCGCTATCGCACCAGCCCCGCCCTGCACGGCCACCTGCGGCTGCTGGGCCAGCTGCTGGGGGAGTTCTACCTCGCCAAGCTGCGCGAGCAGGCGTTGCAGGAGGCGAGCTACATGCAGGCGGTGCACGAAACCGGCGCCCGCGTGACCCATGACGTGAAGAATCTATTGCAGTCGCTGAACGTCCTGTGCTCGGTTGCCGCCGCCGAGGGCGGTGAGTCGCCGGAGGCGCTGGCGCTCGTGCGCCGCCAGCTGCCGGCCATCACGCAGCGCCTGGCCGCGACGCTCGACAAGCTGCAGCGACCCGGTCCGGAGCAGGACAGCCGCGTGCCGATCGGCGAGTGGTGGGAGGGCCTGGTGCGCCAGTACCGCGACCGGGGCGTGGAGTTCTCCGATATGGGCGCGGCTTCGGGCATCGAGGTGCCGCGCGCGCTGTTCGACAGCGTCGCCGACAACCTGCTGCAGAACGCGCTCGCGAAGCGCGCGGTGCAGCCGGGAGTGCGGGTGCGCGCGTCGCTTGCGGTAGAGGGCGCCGGGGGCTTGCGGGTGTGCGATACCGGGCGCGCGATCCCCGAGACGCTCGCGGCGTCGCTGCTGCGCGCCCCGGTGCAGTCGGAGGCCGGCTTGGGAATCGGTCTGTACCAGGCCGCGCGCCAGGCGGCGGCAGCGGGCTATGCGCTGCGGCTCGAATCGAACCGCGACGGCGCGGTGTGCTTCGCGCTGCGGCGCGCCGCGTAGCCGCGTCTCAGCGACCGGCCCCGCCGGTGTCGCAGACGGCCGTCCAGCCGTCGTCGGTCTGTTCGATCTCGCCCACGAGCCGCGCCCCGTGCTGCTTGAGGTCGTCGACCTTCGCCGACACGGCGCGGCGCGTCGGCCCGGTGACCACGCGCGTGTAGCCGAAGGTCTCGACCTTGCATTCGCCGAGCCGCGACTCGGGGTGCTCGCAGCTCGCCATCCATTTGTCGCCGACCTGCGTGATGGGCGAGATCACGCGCGCGCCGCGCGCGGCGAGCGCATCGAGCGCCTTGGCCACGTTGGCGCGGTCCCATCCCGAAACGATGTAGTGCGGACCCGCGTCGAATACCTGGGCCTCGCCGCCTCCCGCGCGCGGCGGTCCCGGTACTTTGGTACCGGCCACTGCGAATAGCTCGTGCTCGCGCACGTGCTTGTCCTTGCGGCTCGTCTCGCGCGTGAAGAGCTTGGCGTGCTCGTCGGACAGGCGCGACACCACGTCGTGAAAGCTGCGCGACACGAGGAGCTGCCCCGGCTCGGCAAAGCTCATCACGCGCTGCGCCGCATTGATGCCGTCGCCGATGACGTTGGTCTGGCCGTTGAGGTCCTTGATGAGACGCACCGGGCCGAGATTGATGCCCATGCGCACCGCCAGCGGCCCGGCCTGGTCGCGTGCCGAGATCCCCGCCACCAGCGCGTCTTCGGGGTCGCCGAGGAACACCACCGCGGCGCCGTCACCCGTGTCGAGGATCACCCGGTCCCACTGGCGCACGCGCTCCAGCGCGGCCGATATCAGGGTGCTCAGCCCCTCCTTCAGGCGCAGCTGCTCCTTCACCGAGTTGCGCGAGTAGGCTGCGAGGTCGAGAAAGAGCACGCTGCAGACCAGCGTGCGACTGGAGGATTCCGCCATGCGCCGCGTATTCTACGCAGGCCGCGCTAGGGCAGCAGGCCGGCGGAGATCAGCTTGCCGTACAGCTCGCCGACGGTGATCCAGGTCATCTGGTCGTCGAACTCGCCCCCGGCCGCGCCCACGGGGTCGCGCGTGCGGCTC
>JBFFZT010000444.1:0-2560 GCA_041568535.1 Burkholderiales bacterium
CGCCGCACACCAGCGTACCCGCGAGCAGGTACGTCTGCTCGATCAGCACGTGCTCGTGGTCGGGGAGCTTCGCCCCCGGCGCCATCTTCAGCAGGACCGTGAGCAGCCCGGTGTCGCGGTCGATGAGCAGCGTCTTCTGCTCGACGCCCGGAAACGAGGTCTTCTCCCAAGGCAGCGCCGCGACATCGACGAAGCGGCTGGCAAGGGGCGCCAGAGCGGCGTGGTTCTTGGCTTGCGGGGTCTTGCCGGGCATGGGGTTCCTCGCGGGGCGATGGGGCCAGGGCGCCAAGAGTACTGCCGTTTGCGGGCGCTGGGAACTGGCGGCCGCCGTCCTACGCCTTGCGGTGCTCCCCCACCCGCACGATCTTCATCGTGTTGGTGCCGCCCGCCTTGCCGATCGGCTCGCCGATGGTGAGCACGATGAGGTCGCCGTCCTTCACCACGCCGTTCTCGACCAGCACCTTCTCGGCCTCCTCGAGCAGCTCCTCGCGATCGTGGCCGACGTACTTCACCATCAGGGGGTAGGTGTCGCGGAACAGCGCGCAGCGGTAGCGCGTCTGCGTCTGCGAGGTGAGCGCGTAGATCGGCACGCCGCAGTTCAGCCGGCTCATCCACAGCGCGGTGGCGCCCGACTCGGTGAGCGCGGCGATCGCCTTCACCTTGAGGTGGAACGCGGTGAACAGCGCCGCCATCGCGATCGACTGGTCGACGCGCGTGAACACGCGGTTGAGGAAGTCCTGCTCCAGGCTGATGGTCTGCGTCTGCTCGGCTTCGATGCAGACGCGGTCCATGGCCTCGATGGTCTGCACCGGGTACTTGCCGCTCGCCGACTCGGCCGAGAGCATCACCGCGTCGGTGCCGTCGAGCACCGCGTTGGCGACGTCGGACACTTCGGCGCGCGTCGGCACCGGGCTGGCGATCATCGATTCCATCATCTGCGTGGCCGTGATGGTGAGCTTGTTGTGCTCGCGCGCGAGGCGGATCATGCGCTTTTGCAGCGCCGGCACCGCGGCGTCGCCCACCTCCACCGCGAGGTCGCCGCGCGCCACCATGATGCCGTCGCAGGCGCCCATGATGCTCACCAGCGCCTCCGGCTTTACGGCCTCCGCGCGCTCGATCTTGGCGATCAGCATCGACTTGCCCCCGGCGGCGCGCATCAGCTCGCGTGCCATGTACATGTCGGCGCCCGACTTGGGAAACGACACGGCGAGGAAATCGGCCTGGATCTTCGCCGCCGTGCGGATGTCCTCCATGTCCTTCGGCGTCAGCGCCGCCGCGGTCAGCCCGCCGCCCTGGCGGTTGATGCCCTTGTGGTCCGAAAGCACGCCGCCGTGGCGCACGCGGGTGTGCACCTCCTCGCCGCGCACCACGGTGACCTCGAGCACGATCTTGCCGTCGTCGAGCAGCAGCACCGCGCCCTCCTCCACGTCGCGCGGCAGCTCCTTGTAGTCCAGGCCGACGCGCTCGGCGTCGCCCTGCTCGCTGGCGGCGTCGAGGATGAACGACGCGCCGCTCTCCAGCGTGACCTTGCCGCCACGGAACTTGCCGATGCGGATCTTGGGTCCCTGCAGGTCGCACATGATCGCCACCGTGCGCCCGGTCTTGCGGCTGATCTCCTTTACCAGCTCGGCGCGCTTTTCGTGATCGGTGGCCGAACCGTGCGAGAAATTGAGCCGTACAACGTCCACGCCGGCGCGCACCATGCGCTCAAGCACCGCCGGGTCGCTGGAAGCGGGGCCGAGCGTGGCGACGATCTTGGTACTGCGCAGCATCAGGCTCGTTGTTCGAGGATGGCGACGGCGGGAAGCGTCTTGCCCTCGAGGAATTCGAGGAACGCGCCGCCCGCGGTGGAAATGTAGCTCACCTGGTCGGCGATGCCGAACTTGTTGATCGCCGCCACCGTGTCGCCGCCCCCCGCGATCGAGTAGCCCTTCGATTCCGCGATGGCGCGGGCGAGCGCCTCGGTGCCCCTGGCGAAGGCCTCGTTCTCGAACACGCCCACGGGCCCGTTCCAGACGATGGTGCCCGCCTTCTTCAAGGCAGCGGCGAAGGCGGCCGAGGTCTTCGGGCCGACGTCGAGGATCATTTCGTCGGCGCCGACCGCGCGCGCCGGCTTGACCGTGCCGCGCTTGTCGTCGAGGCGCTTCGCGACCACGACATCTTCGGGCAGCGGCACCGTCGTTGCCTGCATGATGCGCTTGGCCTCGTCGACCAGGTCCTTTTCGGCGAGCGACTTGCCCACCGGCAGGCCGGCCGCGAGCATGAAGGTATTGGCGATGCCACCGCCGACGATCAGCTGGTCCACCTTCTGCGCCAGGGTGGCGAGGATGGTGAGCTTGGTCGAGACCTTCGAGCCGGCGACGATCGCCACCAGCGGCCGCGCCGGGGCGGCGAGCGCCTTGCCCAGCGCATCGAGCTCCGCGGCCATCAGCGGCCCGGCGCAGGCCACCTTGGCGAAGCGCGCGGCGCCGTGCGTGGTGGCCTCGGCGCGGTGCGCGGTGCCGAAGGCGTCGTTCACGTACACGTCGCAGAGGGCGGCGACCCTCCTCGCCAGGGCCTC
>JBFFZT010000445.1:0-2557 GCA_041568535.1 Burkholderiales bacterium
AAGGCGCGCAAGGCGGGCCTGTGGAACCTGTTCCTGCCGCACTCCAAGCGCGCGCCCGAGGGCCTGTCGAACCTGGAGTACGCGCCGCTCTGCGAGATCATGGGGCGCACCAGCTGGTCGCCGGAGGTGTTCAACTGCTCGGCGCCCGACACCGGCAACATGGAGACCATCGAGCGCTACGGCACCGAAGAGCAGAAGAAGCAGTGGCTCGAGCCGCTGCTCGCCGGCGAGATCCGCTCGGCGTTCCTGATGACCGAGCCGGCGGTGGCGAGCTCCGACGCCACCAACATCCAGATGCACATCAAGCGCGACGGCAACGACTACGTCATCAACGGCCGCAAGTGGTGGTCGAGCGGGGCGGGCGATCCGCGCTGCAAGATCTATATCGTGATGGGCAAGACCAACCCGGATCACGCGTCACGCCACAGCCAGCAGTCGATGATCCTGGTGCCGGCCGGGACGCCGGGCATCAAGATCCTGCGGCACCTGAACGTCTTCGGCTACGACGACGCGCCGCACGGCCACATGGAGATCGAGTTCAAGGACGTGCGCGTGCCGGCCTCCAACATCCTGCTCGGCGAGGGCCGCGGCTTCGAGATCGCGCAGGGGCGCCTCGGGCCCGGGCGCATCCACCACTGCATGCGCTCGATCGGCGCGGCGGAGCGCGCGCTGGAGAAGATGTGCAAGCGCGCCACCCAGCGCGTGGCCTTCGGCCGCCCGGTGGCCGAGCAGGGCGTGACGCGCGAGCGGATTGCGGAAGCGCGCATCATGATCGACAGCACGCGCTTCATGGTGCTGCACGCCGCGTGGAAGATGGATGCGGTGGGCAACAAGGCGGCGCGCAAGGAGATCGCCATGATCAAGGTGCAGGCGCCGAACATGGCCTGCCAGGTGATCGACTGGGCGATGCAGGTGCATGGCGGCGGCGGCGTGTCGGACGACTTCGGCCTGGCCAACATGTACGCGCACCAGCGCACGCTGCGCTTCGCCGACGGCCCGGACGAAGTGCACCGTAACGCCATCGCCAAGCAGGAGATTGCCGAGCAGACCACCGTGGCCGAGGCGCTCGCGGGCCGCAAGCACGGCTGACATGGAGCTCAAGGGCAAGATCGCCGTCGTCACCGGCGCGGCGAGCGGCATCGGCCGCGCCGCGGCGCTGCGCTTTGCCCGGGAGGGCGCAGCGGGGCTCGTGCTCGCCGACCTGAACATGGCGGCGCTCAAGCCGCTCGCCGCTGAAGTGAAGGGTCTGGCAGTGGCCTGCGACGTGAGCCGCGAGCCCGAGATCCAGCGCCTGGTGCGCGAGGCCGAGGAGCGCTACGGCCACATCGACGTGTACTTCTCCAATGCGGGCATCATTCGCCGCGGCGGGCTCGAGGCAGGCGACGCGGAGTGGGAGCGCAACTGGCGTATCCACGTCATGGCCCACGTGTGGGCGGCGCGCGCGGTGGTGGAGAAGATGGTGGCGCGCGGTGGCGGCTACTTCCTGATCACGGCCTCGGCCGCGGGGCTGCTCAACATCGTCGAGTCGGCGACCTACGGCGTCACCAAGCACGGCGCGGTGGCTTTCGCCGAGTGGCTGGCAATCGCCTACGGGCGGCGGGGGCTGCGCGTCTCGTGCCTGTGCCCGCAGGCGGTGATGACCGGCATGTACAAGGGCGACGGCGGCTCCGCGGGCGTGGACGGCGCGCTCAGCCCCGAGGCGGTGGCGGCCGACATCGTCAAGGTGATGGCGGAAGAGCGCTTCCTCATCCTGCCGCATCCCACGGTGCTCGACTACATGCGCAACAAGACCGCCGACTATGACCGCTGGATCGGCGGCATGCAGAAGCTATTCATCAAGCACCACGCGAAGTAGGCGTGCCGCTTCAGCAAGTTCGTCGTCCGTATTGAGGATATCCGGGCACAGGCGCAGCGCATCGCCGCGCGCGTCGGCGGTCACGCCGCGCGCCGCGAGGCGCTGGGCCAGCCGCGCCGCCGCCGCGTGCCGCACAGTCAGAAAAGCGCCGTGCGCTTCGCCCGCCCCCTGCGCCTCGACGCCTTGCGCGGCGAGCAGCGCGGCGAGCCGCGCCTTCTGCGCGAGGTTGTGCGCACGCAGCGGCGCGGTACCGAGCTCGAGCGTGAATTCGAGCCCGGCGAGCGCCTGCACCGGCGCGAGCACCGGCGGCGTGGACTCCAGCCAGGCGTCGCCGCCGGGCGCGTACTGCGGCGGGTCCGGGCGCTGGTAGGCGAACATGTCTTTCTTGGCAAACCATCCGGTGTCGAGCGTGCGCAGCTCGTCGACCAGACCGGGGCGCACGTAGAGCCAGCAGGCGCCGGGGCCGCCGCGCGTGTACTTGTAGGAGCCGCCGACCGCGAAGTCGGCCCCGAGCGCGGCGAGGTCGAGCGGCAGCACGCCGGCGTGGTGATAGACGTCGAGCAGCACGCGCGCTCCCGCGGCATGCGCGCGGCGCACGCGCGCGGCAAGGTCGTCCACCACTTCGCCGCTGCGGAACATGACCGTGGACAGCACGACAAGGTCCGCGCCGGCGGCCTCGAGCTCGCGCCAGGGCGCAACGCC
>JBFFZT010000446.1:0-2554 GCA_041568535.1 Burkholderiales bacterium
CCGTCGTGGAACTTGACGCCGCTGCGGATCTTGAAGGTGTAGGTCTTGCCGTCCGCGGACGCGGTACAGCTCTCGGCGATCGAGGGGTAGGGCTTGGTGCCGCTCGGATCGTTCGGGTCGACCCTGAGCAGCGTGTTGTAGAACGGCGCGACCGGGTGGATCAGGCCGAAGGTTTCCTCGCGATGCCCGTCGTAGGACGGCGGCTCGGATGGAACGGGGAATACCAACTCACCGCCGCTCTTCTGCGCCTGGACCTGCACGGGCAGGACGAGCAGGGCGCTGACTGCGACAGCAAGCAGACCCGCGAGTCGCTTTTTCATGATGCACCTCCTCCTAGGTAAGCGGAGGGCCCCTTCGGATGGGGGCCCTCTGGTTAATGCTTCGACTGCAAACGACTAGTTAATGGCGATCGTTCCCTTCTGTCAAGCAAGATGACACGCCGCCCAGTGCCCGGGCCGGATCTCCCGCAACGGGGGCACTTCCGCACTGCAGCGATCGACCGCGATCGGACAGCGCGGATGGAATACGCAGCCCGAGGGCGGATTGAGCGGGCTCGGCACCTCGCCGCGCAGCACGGTGCGCTCGCGTTTCGATTCGATCTTGGGATCCGGGATCGGCACGGCGGACAGCAGCGCGCGCGTATACGGATGCAGCGGCTCGTCGTAGATCGCCTTGCGGTCGGCGAGCTCGACGAGCTTGCCGAGGTACATCACCGCGACGCGGTCGGAAATGTGGCGCACCACGGAAAGATCGTGCGCGATGAACAGGTAGGTGAGTCCGAGGCGCGCCTGCAGTTCTTCGAGCAGGTTGATGATCTGCGCCTGGATCGAGACGTCGAGCGCGGACACGGGCTCGTCGCAGATGATGAGCGACGGCTCCATGGCAAGCGCGCGCGCAATGCCGACGCGCTGGCGCTGGCCGCCGGAGAGCTGGTGCGGATAGCGCTTGGCGTGCTGCGGCAGCAGACCGACTTGCGTGAGGAGCTCGCGCACCCGCAGCTCGCGCTCGCCCTTGTCGCGCACGATGCCGTGCACCTTCAGCGGCTCGGCGAGGATCTGGCCGATGGTCATGCGCGGGTTGAGCGAGGAGTAGGGATCCTGGAAGATCACCTGCACGCGGCGGCGCACCGCGCGCAGCTCGGCGGCGTCGAGCGACACCATGTCGATGCCTTCGAACACCACGCTGCCGCTCGTGGGCTGCTCGAGCTGCAGGATGCAGCGCCCGGTGGTGGTCTTGCCGCAGCCGGATTCGCCGACCAGGCCGAGGGTCTCGCCCTTCTTGATGGTGAAGCTCACGCCGTCGATCGCGCGCACCACGCCGACCGGCTTGGTGAACATGCCGCCGCCGATCGGGAAATGCTTGACCAGATTGCGCACCTCGAGCAGCGGCGCGCTCATGTCACGGGCTCCTTCGCCAGGGTTTCGGCGACCCAGCAGGCGGACTTGTGGCCCGGGGCGCCGCAGGCAACGAGCGGCGGTGCCTTGGAGCACTTGTCGATGCGGTAGGCGCAGCGCGGCGCGAACGCGCAGCCCGGCGGCAGTTTCGTCAGGTCGGGCGGCTGCCCCTCGATCGGGTCGAGCTTGGCGCGGATCGGCTCATCCAGGCGCGGCACCGAGCGCAGCAAGCCGAGCGTATAGGGGTGGCGCGGATCGGCGTAGATCTCGGCGGCGGTGCCGCTTTCGATGATGCGCCCGGCGTACATCACGTTGACGCGGTCGGCATAGCGCGCCACCACGCCGAGGTTGTGCGTGATGATGAGCATCGCCACGCCGAGGCGCCGCGACAGATCCTGCAGCAGCTCCAGGATCTGCGCCTGGATGGTGACGTCGAGCGCGGTGGTGGGCTCGTCGGCGAGGATCAGCGGTGGATTGCAGGCGAGCGCCATGGCGACCATCATGCGCTGGCGCATGCCGCCGCTGAACTGGTGCGGGTACTGGCCGAGGCGCCGCTCCGGATCAGGGATGCCGACCAGGCCGAGAAGCTCCACCGCGCGCGCCTTGGCCGCGTCGGGCTCCATGGCCAGATGGATCTCCAGACCCTCGGTGAGCTGGCGCCCGATGGTGAGCACCGGATTGAGCGAGGTCATCGGCTCCTGGAACACCATGGCGATGTCGCGCCCGCGCACGTCGCGCATCTCCTCCTCGGTAAGCTTGAGCAGGTCGCGACCCTTGAACACGATTTCGCCGCCGATGATGCGCCCCGCGGGCTCGGCCACCAGGCGCATGATGGACAGCGCCGAGACCGACTTGCCGCAGCCCGACTCGCCGACCAGCGCGACGGTCTCGCCTTCGTTGATGTCATAGGAGACGCCGTCGACCGCGCGCACTACGCCGGCCGACGTCAGGAACTGCGTCTGCAGATTTTTTACTTCGAGCAGCTTCGCCACCTTTCCCCTCCTAGTAGGGTGGCTACGGGCCGGGCAGTCTACCATGCTGAAAATTCTCCTGGCACCGGCCCCGACGAGTAGCAAACGCACGCTGACGACCTGCAGCGCGGTCCACACGCTGCACGACGGCTTGTCCGACGTGACCTACGTGCTGCTGCCGCTGCTCGC
>JBFFZT010000447.1:0-2544 GCA_041568535.1 Burkholderiales bacterium
CCGCAGGGCGACCTGCGGGCGCTCTACGAGCAGGTGAAGCTGCTGTGCACGGTGTACGACCCCGTGGCGGGCCAGTACCGCCTGAACTACGTGATCGTCGCCGAGCTGCTCGTCGGCGCGAGCATCATCCTCGGCATCCTGGCGTTTCTCGTCATCGAATGGCGGCGCCGCCGGCGACCGTCCAATATTTAACCCATATCAATTGGTGCGGCCCACCGCCATCCTAGGATGACGCGGTGATTCACCGTATACACCTGATCGGACAGTGGTTTTTCCTCAGGGTGGAGGGGCTGTTCAACCTCGCCTTCGGCGACCGGCTGAACCCGCTCTACTACCTCGGCCCCATCGCCTACTACCTGCTGTGGCTGGTGGTGGCGAGCGGGCTGTACCTGTACGTGTTCTTCGAGACCAGCGTCGGCGGCGCCTACGATTCGGTCGAGGCGCTGACGCACGCGCAGCCCTGGGCCGGCGGCGTGCTGCGCTCGATCCACCGCTACGCCTCCGACGGCATGGTGCTGGTCATGCTGCTGCACCTCGCGCGCCACTGGTGCTTCGACCGCTACCGCGGCTTTCGCTGGTTCTCGTGGGCGAGCGGCGTCGCGCTGCTGTGGCTGGTGTACGCCTCGGGCATCAACGGCTACATGCTGCCCTGGGACCGGCTCTCGCAGTTCGTGGTGGTGGCGACCGCCGAGTGGCTCGACTGGCTGCCGGTGTTCCAGGGCGCGCTGGTGCGCAATTTCATCATCGCCGAGAACGTGAACGACCGCCTGTTCTCGCTGCTGTCCTTCATCCACATCGGCGCGCCGCTCGCCGCGCTGGCGCTGCTGTGGGTCCACACGCAGCGCGTGCCGCAGGCGCGCACCGCGCCGCCGCTGTCGGTGGCGCTCACGCTCAGCGCGGCGCTCGTCGTGCTCTCGCTGGTCAAGCCCGCCGTCAGCCAGCCGCGCGCCGACCTCGCCGCCGCGGCCGGCAGCGTCGACTTCGACTGGTTCTACCTGCCGGTGTACGCGCTGCTCTACCGCACCTCGCCGGGCGAGGTCTGGCTGCTGCTCGGCGGCGCCACCGTCTTCTTCCTGCTGCTGCCCTGGCTGCCGCCGAAGAAAAAGGCCGCCGAGCACCACATGCTGGTGCGTCCCGACAACCGCATCGTCGCGGTGCGCGCGGGCGACACGATCCTCGACGCCGCGCTGCGCGAAGGCATCGCGCTGCCGTTCGAATGCCGCAACGGCGGCTGCGGGCAGTGCAAGGCGACGCTCGCCTACGGCGAGGTCGACCACGGCGCCTACCAGAAGGAGGCGCTGACCCAGGCCGAGCGCGACGCCGGGCAGATCCTCACCTGCTGCGCCCAGCCGCGCGGCGACGTCGAGATCGAGTACCTGCCCGCGAAGACCCCGGGCGGCATCCGCCCGCGCGAATGGCTCGCCACGGTCGAGCGCCTCGAGAAGCTCGCCCCCGACGTGATGCGCGTGATCCTCGCGCTGGAGGGCGGCGAGCGCATCTCGTTCTACGCCGGGCAGTACATCAACGTGCTGCTCGAGGACGGCGCGCGGCGCAGCTTCTCCTTCGCCACCGCGCCGCAGGAGAGCGCGCGCATCGAGCTGCACATCCGGCGCATCGAGGGTGGGCGCTACACGGGGCACGTGTTCGAGCGCATGCGCGCGGGCGACAAGGTGCGCTTCGAGGGGCCGCTCGGCGCGTTCTTCCTGCGGGAAGACACCGACAAGCCGATCATCTTCGTCGCCGGCTCGACCGGGTTCGCACCGGTGAAGAGCATGCTCGAGCACGCCTTCGCCAAGGGGCTGCGGCGGCGCATGCTGCTGTACTGGGGCACGCGGCAGCGCGCCGACATGTACCTCGCCGCGCTGCCCGAGCAGTGGGCGCGCGAGCACGACAACTTCACCTTCGTGCCGGTGCTCTCCGATCCCGCGCCCGAAGACCACTGGCAGGGGCGCACGGGCCTGGTGCACGAGGCGATCCTCGCCGACTTCCCCAGCCTCGCCGGGCACCAGGTGTACGCCTGCGGCTCGACGGCGATGGTGGAGGCCGCGCACCCGGCGTTCCGCGCGCGCGGCCTCGCGCAGGACGACTGCTTCGCCGACGCGTTTCGCCCCGCGCCGCAGCTCGCGCGCCTCGGAGGCCACGCATGAAGCAGGCGCTTCGCATCGCCGCGCAGCTCCTGCTCTACGTGCCGCTGATGGCGCTCATCGGCTACTTCTCGACCGAGCCGCGCTTCTCCACGCTCGCGCCCGACGAGGCGCTGGTGCGCCTGTCGTTCATCCACGCCGCGGAGCGAAAGGAACCGTGCCGCGAGCGCAGCGCCGAGGAGCTGGCCAAGCTCGCGCCCAACATGCGCGCCGCGCTCGACTGCCCGCGCGAGCGCGCCACGCTGCTCATCGAGCTCGAGGTCGACGGCGCAATCGCGCTGCGGCGCGAGGTGCCGCCCGCGGGCATCCAGCGCGACGGCAACGCCACCGTCTATCACCGCCTGCCGCTGCCGGCGGGCCGGCACCGCATCGTCGCACGCCTGCGCGACCGGCCCGGCGA
>JBFFZT010000448.1:0-2541 GCA_041568535.1 Burkholderiales bacterium
CTCGCGCCACACCTTCGCGCCTTCGGGGCGCCGCTCCATCTGCTCCTTCAGGTCGAACCCCGACGAGAAGCCGCGCCCGGCGCCCGTGAGCACGATCACGCGCACCCCGGCGTCCGCCTCGAGCGCATCGAGCGCCGCGTTGATCTCCAGCAGCATGGCCTTGTTGAGCGCGTTGACCCGCTCGGGCCGGTGCAGCTCGATCTGCGCCACGCCCGCCTCGCTCCTGACGCGGATGTTCTGGAATTCGCTCATCGGGTCGTCTCCCTGAAAATCATTCGGCCGGCGCCAGCTCACCCGCTTCGAGCATCGCCGCGAAGCGCCCGCGGTCGGCCTTGCCGGTGCGCCCGGCGGGCAGGTCGCGCGAGAAGTAGAACACATCGGGCTGCTTGAAGCGCTCGAGCCGCTCGCGCAGGAAGGCGCGCAGGTCCTCGACCGTAAGGCTCGCGTCGCGCGGCAGCACCAGCGCGTGGATGCGCTGGCCGAGGCGCGCGTCGGGCCGGCCCACGGCGAGCGCGGCCGCCACCTTGGGATGCGCGCTGAGCGCGAACTCGATTTCCTGCGGCGCAATCTTGTTGCCCCCGCGCACGATCAGCTCCTTGCTGCGCCCGGCGATCTCCACCACCCCCGGGTCGCGCTCGCGCGCGAGATCCCCGGTGGCGAGCCAGCCTTCGGCGTCGATCGGGTCGAGCTCGGGCTGGCCGAGGTAGCCGTTCATCAGGAACGGGCTCGAGATGCACAGCTCGCCCACCTCTCCCGGCGCCGCCATGCGGCCGTTATCGCCGCGGATGCGGTAGCGAACATGCGGCGCGGGCCGGCCGATGCAGCCCGCGTAGCGTTCTGCGTCCTCGGGCATCAGGAAGAAGTCGCTGGTGGAAGTCTCGGTCAGCCCGTAGATGTCGACCAGGTCCGCCGGCGCGAACAGCGCGCGCAGCGTTTCGCCAAGCCCCTTGCCGAGCGATTCGCCGCCGATCATCACCGTGCGCAGGGCGTTCGGCCGCGCGAGCGCCGCCGCCGGATGGTCGAGGATCAGCGCGCGCATCATGGTCGGCACCACGGCGGCGCGCGTGATCGCCTCGGCATGCAGCTGCGCGAGGAACTGCGCCGGCACGAATTTCTCCACCGGCAGCAGCCGGCCGCCATGCAGCAGCGTGAGCAGCGCGACCCAGATGCCGAAGCTGAACGTGATGTTGAGCACGAGCAGCGTGCGATCCTGCGCGCGGAAAGCCAGGCGCGACTGGTTCGCGTCGAGCTTGCCGGCGAACGCCCGGTGCGAGAGCACCGCGCCCTTGGGCGCGCCCGCGGAGCCCGAGGTGAACACGATGAGCGCGCCGCCCTCGAGGATTGCACGCGGCGGCGGCGCTGCGCTCGCCAGGCGCTTGAGCGGGCTCGGGGCGAGCGCGTCCCACTCGAAGCGCGCCAGCGTGCGCTCGGCGATCTGCGCCGCGGCGAGCGCGGGCGAGGTGCGGTGCACCGGCACCACCACGCCGCCCGCGAGCCAGGCGCCCAGAAGGGCGACGAAGTCGAGCGGATGGTTCGACACGCGCACGTGCAACGGCTCGTCCGGCGCGAGACCCGCTTCACGCAGCGCGCCGGCCACGGCTTGGGCTTGCGCCAGCATTTGCGCGTAGCTGAGCGGTTGCTCGCCGGCCAGCGCTTCGCGCTGCGCGTAGCGTCCTGCTGCCGCAGCCAGCCGCGCATCTAGCCGCGGGAACGCGTCGTTCATGGGTACGCCGATGATAACCGCCGCGGTCAGCTGCGCACGTCTTCAAGACGCACCGTCTCGTCCAGCTCGAAGCGCTCGCCCGGCGCCAGATTGACAAGCGGGCCGTGCAGCTCGAGCTCGAAGTACGGGTGCTGCTCGCTGTTGAACACTTCAACGACGCAGCCGTGCGCGTAGGGACGCGGATGAAACGTCGGCACCTGCTTGCGAATGCCGACACGGCCGCCGCCGGACGTATCGAGCACCGCGAACCCCATGCCGAGCTCGGCGTCGGTGCCGAACTTGAAGCGGCGATCGCCGGTGCAGTCGATGCGCGCCAGCTCGCCCGCCCGCGACACGACCTCGCCGCGGATGGCGCTGGACTCGCCCTCCTCGGGGTAGGTCTTCACGCCGTCCGGATAGGCCGAATCCGCGCGCGTCGGCAGGAACACCTGTGCCGGCCGGCGGTACATGGCGACGATCCACGGCGCCCACGCGACGGCGCTGCTCGAGCAATTGCGCAGCACGTGCGTCACGCGCCATCCGGGGACGCCCGGCGTGACGCCAATGCGGCGCTCGATCTGCATGCCGCTCTCGCGGCACACCGGACTGGTCAGACGCACTGCGGCGGCGCCCGGCGCCGCGGCCTCGACGTTCATCTCGTAGGCGCCGCTGTCGAGGTCGAGGAACGGCGCGCCGTCGGTCCAGCGCGATTGCGGCGCGAGCCAGGTCTTGTCGCCGCCCCACAGCACCAGTCCCAGCTCGCGCTTGCGCGCGCGCCAGTCGGTGCGCGCGGCGACATCCTCCACCCGCCCGGCGAGATCGGGGTTCGCGAACGCGAG
>JBFFZT010000449.1:0-2538 GCA_041568535.1 Burkholderiales bacterium
ATACAGCTGTTCAACCTGGCCGACGACCCGGGCGAAGAAGTGAACCTTCACGCGGAGCATCCCGATCGCGTCGAGAAAATGAAAAACAAGTTGCGGAAGCTGATCGCCAGCGGGCGGACAACGCCGGGGCCGAGCTTCTCGACCTCGCCCGCCGCGTCGGTGCCCGCGGGCTTGGCGGTGGGTCCCGCGCCCATGAACTCGCCGCGATTGAGCCCCGCCGCCCGGATGCGCACCCGCATCTGCTGCGGGCCGGGCTCGGGCATCGCGGCGTCTTTAGGTTCGACAATCGCCTGGCCGTCGCCGGCGCGGATGAAGTAGGCTCGCATGGACCCGGAGTCTAATCGAAAGCTGCCATGCGCCTCGTCATCGCCCAGATGAAGCACGAAACGAACACCTTTTCGCCGGTGGTGACCGACCTCGCGCGCTTCGCGGGCGGGCGCGCCGTGCCGCTCGAAGGCGAGGCGATCCGCGCCGCGTTCAAGGGCACCGGCACGGCGCTCGGCGCCTTTCTCGATCTTGCCGAAAAGGCGGGCGCCGAGGCGCTGCTGCCGGTGGCGGGCAACGCCGCGCCGAGCGGACCGGTGCAGATCGCCGCCTACGAGCACATGGCGGGCCGCATCGTCGACGCGGTGGCGATGGGTTGCGACGCCGTGCTCCTCGACCTGCACGGCGCCATGGTCACCGAGCGCCACGACGACGGCGAGGGCGAGCTCCTCGCGCGCATCCGCCGCGTCGCGCCCGAAGTGCCGATCGGCGTCGCGCTCGACATGCACACCAACCTTTTTCCGGCGATGGGCGAGCACGCCACGGTGATCGCCGGCTACCAGACCTACCCGCACGTCGACATGTACGAGACCGGCGTGCGCGCGGCAAGGCCGATCCTCGACATGCTTTCCGGCAAGCCGCGGCCGGCGATGGCCTGGGGCTGGCGCCCGATGCTGCCGCACGTCATGCGTCAGGCGAGCCTCGACGAGCCCAACCGCAGCATCCAGGCGCGCGCGCGGCAGATGGAGGAGAAGGGCGAGGCGCTGAGCGCCACGTTTTTCGTCGGCTTTCCGCACGCGGACATTCCCTACGCGGGCGTGTCGGCGGTGGTGGTCGCCGAGGGCGAGCGCGCGCGGGGGCAGCGCCTCGCCGACGAGCTGCTCGACATGGCGTGGCGCGGCCGCGAGCAGTTCGTCTACCGCGTGGAGCCGCTCGCCGACTCGCTCGCGCGCGCGCAAGCGATGCGGGGCAGCCCTGTCGTGCTGCTCGACCATTACGACAACTGCGCCTCCGGCGGCACCATGGACACCATGAAGGTGCTCGGCGCAATACTGGAGGCGCGCCTGCCGGACGTCTGCGCGTTCGCCATCTTCGATCCGGACGCGGTGAGAAAGATGCAGGTCGCGGGGCAGGGCGCGCGCGTTACGCTGCCGCTCGGCGGGCGGCTCGACATGCCGGCACTCGGCCTGAAGGGACGACCGCTCGAAGTGAGCGGCACGGTGACGCGCCTCATCGACGGGCCCTATCGCAACGAAGGCCCGATGGCGAAAGGCGAGCAGATGGACATGGGCCCTTCCGCGGTGCTCGACACCGGGCGCGTGCAGATCGCGGTGATCTCGCGCCACACCGAGCCCTACGACATGGGCGCGTTTCGCGCGCTCGGGCTCGACCCGGCGAAAAAGCGCTACGTGATGCTGAAGAGCCGCGTGCACTGGCGCGCCGGGCTCGGGCCGCTCGCGCAGTCGGTGGTCGAGTGCGCGGGCGAGGGCGTGTGCACCTCCGACTACGCGCAGCTGCAATTCAGGCGCGTGCGCCGGCCCGCGTACCCCCTGGATCCCGACGCGCGCGCCTAGCGCCGGACTACTGCCCGGGCACGCCGATCGCCACCGGCCGCACCGCCGAGCCCGCCGCGCCGCGCTCGAGCAGCGGCAGGATCATGGTGCACGACGTCCACACCTTGTCGTTCGCCAGCTCGTCGAGCTTCGCGTTCTCGATGTGGTGGATGCCCATCTGCGTGAGCAGGTGGTGGTGCACGGCGAAGGGCAGCCCGTCGGGCGTGCCCGGCGCGGGGCCGGCCTTGCCCATCAGCATGCCCTCGGGCACGGCATCGATGAACGGCGTATCGAGCCCGACGGCGACCACACGCCGCTCGCCCAGGTACTGGGCCGCGTCGTAGGCGAGCCCCGGGGCCTTCGTGTAGTAGGTCTTCTCGGTGTCGGGGTCGCGCCAGTGGTCGCCCCAGCCGGTGCGCACGTAGACCACGTCGCCGTACTGGATGCCGCGCTTGCCCAGGCCTTGGGCCTTGAGCATCGCCTCGATGTCCTGGCGCGTCACGACTTCGCCGGCCTTCATCGCCGCGCCGCCGCCGACATGCGTCTTCGCATCGAGCAGCACCGCGCTGGTCACGATGGGGGGCGCTTTTTCCATGCCGAGCCGGGCGAGCGGCGATTCCGGCGTGGGCTTGACGTCGGCCTGCGTAAAGCCGCCGTAGTAGCGCAGGCTGTCCGCGGGGAACGGCGGCTTGCCGTCCCAGGGCGGGGTCATGTAGGCGAA
>JBFFZT010000450.1:0-2532 GCA_041568535.1 Burkholderiales bacterium
GATGCGCGCCGCCCGGCCGCCGCCCTGGCGCGCGATGGCGCGCGTGGCGCGCGCCGCGTCCTCGAGCGCCGCGAAGCTGATCTCGTCGGAGTAGGCGAAGGCCGTGCGCTCGCCCGCCATCGCGCGCACGCCGACGCCCTGCTCGATGGCGAAGCTGCCCGCCTTGACGATGCCCTCCTCCAGGCTCCAGCCCTCCGAGCGCGTGTACTGGAAGTACAGGTCGGCGTGATCCATGCGCGGCGCGGCGAGCGCGCCGAACACCGCATCGAGCCTGCGCGCCTGCAGGTCGTAGGGCGCGAGCAGGCACGCATCGGCGGTGGCAAGCAAGTTGTCGATATCCATGAGGCTCCGTCAGTCTCCCGCCGGCGGCTTGGGTGGGGCCGGCATCTGGGTCAGCTTCTCGACCTTCGGGTCGGACCAGCTGCCGCTGATACCGTATTCGAAGGCGAACATCTGGCCAAGCGGATTTTGCAGCAGCTTCTGCGCGAGCAGCGTCGTCAGGCCCACCGCGGGGTTGACGAGCACGGCGGCCGCGGTCGAGGCGGTGCTGTCGAGCGCCGGCACCACCCGCACGCGCAGGTCCTGGGTCTCCTCGGCCAGGTCGACCTTGCCGTTCATGCGCACCTCGGCCGCGCCGCCGCTCATCCTGAAATCCTTGGTCTCGAGCGTGCCCTGCGTGATCTGCGCCGTGGCGTCGATGCTGTCCCACTGGAAGCCCTTGGAAAACACGTCGCGGAAATCGAGCGTGATGCGCCGCGGCAGCATCTGCAGGCTCATCAGCGAGATCAGCTTGCCGACGCCGGGATCGATTTCGAGGAAGCGCCCGTCCTCGGCGTGCAGCTGCAGGCTGCCGGAGAGGCTCGCGTAGTCGATGGTGGCCGGCTCGCCGTTCCAGGCAAGCTCGGCTTTGGCGCTCGCCTTGCCGCCCCGCACCAGATTCTCCTGGCCCATGCGGTCGAGGAAGCGCCCGATGTCGCTCGCGTTCATGTCCAGAGTGAGCGTGGTGCGCGGCGCCGGCTCGATGCGCCACAGGCCGCTGCCGGCAAGCGACCCCTCGGGACTCCGGATCGTCATGCGCTCGACGCGCCAGTCGCTCTGCTCGCGCCGGGCGACGATCTCGACGCGCCCCAGGCGCTTGCCGTGAAAGCCGAAATCCTCGGCCACCTGATCCACCGCGGGCAGCTCGCGCGCGGCGCGCGCCGGCGCGCCGCCCGGCACGTCGGGCGGCACATCGAAGCGCGCCATGCGCGCCTGCAGCTTCGCTTCGGCACCCGAGCGGTAGGAGACATCGCCGGCAATGTCCTTCGAGTTCAGGTTCGCCGTCCAGCCCCCGTTGCCGAGCTGCGCCTTGACCGAGATGTCCTGCAGGCGCTTGCCGAACGCATCGAGCATGCCGAGGCTCATGTCGACCGCGGTCAGGCCCGCGCCCGCGCCCGTCGTCTGCTCAAGGAGCGCGCGCCACCGATCCAGGTCGAAGTGCTGCAACGAGCCGTACAGGAGCGTGCGCGCCGGGCGCTCGGGAAACCGCAGCCGCGCCCCGGGCGGCGGGTGGAACGCCACGGCGGTGCGTCCGACCGGCTCGCCGTCATCGACCTGCTGCAGGACCTCGGCGCGCAGCAGCCGGCCGAGTGACACGCTCACACGGGCGCGCTCGCCGCCTTCGCCCTGCAGCAGCGCCACGCGCAGCAGCTGGATCCGATCCGCCTCCTTGGCGAGCGGCGGCGGCAGGTCGCTCGCGATGCCGGCGAGATTGGACTCCAGCACGATCTGCGGCGCGGCGCCCTGCGCAAGGCGCACCGACCCGGCGTACGTGGACGATCCCCGCAGGCTGCCGCGCCAGGGCTCCGGCACCAGCGGCGCCAGGCCGTCCACGGTAAACGTGCCGCTCGCGCTGAGCACCACGCCGCCGTCGCGCTGTGTGCCGCCGATGACGCGCAGCGGCCCGCCGAGAAAGCGGCCGGCCGCGTTGCGCAGCTGCAGCGAGGACTCGGTGAACGCCAGCGTCCCCGCGGCGCGCTCGATCGGCGGCAGCTCCGCGCCGAAGCGCACGACGTTGCCGGCGAAATCGTACTGCCCGGACACGGTGGTCTTCGCCCTGTCGGCGAGTGGCAGCTGCAGGCCGAGCCGCAGATGTCCGCGCCCGGCGGCGCTCACGCCCTCGCCCATCACACCGACCAGGCGGCGCAAGGGGCTGGCGCGCACGAAGCGCAGAAAATCGTCGGTCGGCCCCTCGGCCTGACCCGAGATCTCTAGCACCGAGGGCGCGCGCAGGCTCATTTCAGCGCGCGTGCCGCTCAGCGTCGCGCCGAAGACGCGCGCGCGGCGCGCGAACATCTCCACTCTCTCGCGCTCGAAGCGCAGCTCGCCCTCGATGTCCTCGACCGCGGGCCAGCCTTCGGCATAGGCGAGGATGCCGTCGCGCACCTGGGCGACGACGTAGAACTGGCCGAGCCGCGGATCGGTGAAGGGGAACTGGCGCAGGTCTCCCTGCAGCCGCATGCGCACGTCCGCCGACTGCCCGCCGCGGATGGC
>JBFFZT010000451.1:0-2523 GCA_041568535.1 Burkholderiales bacterium
GCCTTTTTCGGCAAGAGAAGAAGCGCCGAAAAAGGCGAGATCGTATAAAGGCAGAGGCGAAAGGAGTTCATCCCTTCTTATCCGGCGCCGCCGCCGCCGGCTTCGGCGCGCCCTGCATCACCGTCACCGCCGAGCCCGGCCCGATGCGCTGCACGCCCTCGGTGATCACCAGGTCGCCCGCGGCGAGGCCGCGCGCGATCTCCACTTCGCCGACCTTGCGCACGCCGGTCTGCACTTTCACCATGTCCGCCTTGCCGTCCACGACGCGGAACACGAAGCTGTCCTGGCCGCGCGGCACGATGGCCTGCTCGGGAATCCACACCGCGTTCTCGCGCACCGCGAGCTGCGCCCAGACGCGCGCGAACATGCCGGGGCGCAGGTTGAGCTGCGGGTTGGCGACGCGCGCGCGCACCAGCACCGTGCGCGTGGCCTCGTCCACCGCCGGCTCGAGGGCGTATACCGTGCCGGGAAAGCTGCGCTCGCCGTAGGCGTCGAGCTGCACGCGCACCGACTGGCCGGGCTTCAGGCGTCCGACGAAGATCTCGGGGACGCGGAAGTCGAGCTTGAGCTCGTCGATCTTTTCCAGGCGCGCGATGTCGGTGCCGGCGGCGACGAAGGCGCCCTCGCTCACCTGGCGCAAGCCCGCCACGCCGGCAAACGGCGCGCGGATCTCGGTCTTGGCGAGGCGCGCCTCGTCCTCGCGCTGCTTGGCGGCCGAGCGCGCGGCGTTGGCGCGCGCCTCGTCGAACGCCTGCTGGCTGATGAAGTTCTTCTGGAACAGGTCCGCGGCGCGCTCCAGGCGCTGCTGGTCGAGGCCGGCCTGCGCGCGGCTCGAGGCGAGCACGGCGGCGAGCTCGGCCTGGTCGAGGCGCACCAGCACCGTGCCGCGCTCGACTTTCTGGCCTTCCTTGAAGCGGATCTCGGCGATGCGCCCGGCGATCTCGGGCCGCAGCGTCACGGCTTCGTCGGCGCGCAGCGTGCCGACGGCGGTGGCTTCGTCGATCGCGGGCGCCGTCTTGGCGAGCGCGGCGCGCACCGGCATCGCGGGCGCGGGCTTGCCCGGCGCGGGCTTCGCCTGCGCGCAGGCCCACGCGGGCGCGAACGCGATCAGGAGGGCGAGAGCCAGGCGCATGGTAAGCGCCTGATTCTACGCGAAGCGCTAGGCGTTCTGGGGGGGGCTGCCGGGCAGGTTCGCGCGCTTCTTCGCCAGGCGCTGGCGCGTCTTCTCGACGTCGACGACGAAGCGCAGGTGCTCGCCGCGCCCGCATTGCTCGACGTTGTCGTGCACCGTAAAGGAGCAGCGCACGCTCCTGCCTTCCACCGCCTCGATGCGGTAGCGGATGGTGACCTCCATGCCGGCGGGCGTGGCCGCCAGGTGATCGATCACCACGCGCGTGCCGACGGTGTCCTCGCCGGCATCGAGGTGCTCGAGCAGGAAGTCGCGGATCGCGTACTCGACGTCGCTCACCATCTTCGGCGTGGCGTAGACCGCGTTCTCCGGCCCCATGAACGCGATGCAGCGCGCCACGTCCACGGTGAGCGTCTTCTCGCCGGCGGCGCCGGCGGCGAGCGAGGGCTTCACGCCGCCTTGTAGCCGGCGCGCTCGATGGCCTGCTTCATGGCCTCGACGCCGGTCCGCGCCGGATCGTAGGTGACCTCGGCGCGCGCCTCGGGCAGCGACACGTCCGCCGCGGCCACGCCCGGCAGCGCGCTCAGCACGCGCGTCACGCTGTTCACGCAGCCCCCGCAGGTCATGCCTTCGACTTGCAGTTTTACGGTTTCCATCGGTTGAGGAGCAGTGAGTTGGAGACCACCGACACCGAGCTCGCCGCCATCGCGGCGCCGGCGATCACCGGGTTGAGCATGCCGAAGGCGGCGAGCGGGATGCCGAGCACGTTGTAGACGAAGGCGAAGAACAGGTTTTGCCGGATCTTCGACAGCGTAGCACGGGACAGCTCGATGGCGTCGGCGATGCCGGCGAGGTCGTTGTGCATCAGCGTCACGTCGGCGGTCTCGATCGCCGCGCCGGTGCCGCCGGCGAGCGCGAAGCTGACGTCGGACTTGGCGAGCGCCGGGGCGTCGTTCACGCCGTCGCCCGCCATGCCGACGCGCCGGCCGGCGCGATGCAGCCGGTCGATCTCGTCGGCCTTGCCCTGCGGCAGCACGCCGCCCTTCCCGCTGCGGATGCCGAGCGCATCCGCCACGCCCTGCACGGCCTGCGCGTGGTCGCCGGAAAGCACCACGAGCTCGATGCCCATGCGCTCGAGGCGCCGCACTGCCGCCGCGGTGGTGGGACGCAGCTCGTCGGCGAGCGCGATCCAGCCGAGGAAGCGCCCGCCGTGCTCGACGCCGAGCACCGTCCGCCCGGCGAGCGCCGGGCGCTCGCGGCCGAGGAACTCCGGCGAGCCGAGGCGCGCCGGCGCGCCCTCGAGGGTCGCGCTCACGCCGCGCCCGCCGTGCGCGGCGAAGTCCGCCACCGCGGGCGGCGCGATGTCCGCAGCGCGCATCACCGCGCGCGCCA
The DNA here is from genome assembly GCA_041568535.1 of Burkholderiales bacterium. GTDB lineage: Bacteria > Pseudomonadota > Gammaproteobacteria > Burkholderiales > SG8-39 > JAABQT01. The sequence continues at coordinate 2,522 of JBFFZT010000451.1, forward strand.
GC
>JBFFZT010000452.1:0-2512 GCA_041568535.1 Burkholderiales bacterium
GATCGGGTTCTCGGGCGCGGTCGGCTTGGCGCCGGTGGGGCCGTGGCAGGCGGCGCAGACCTGCGACTTGTCCTTGCCGGCCGCGGCGTTGCCGCTCGCCTGTGCCGCGCCCGCGAGCGCCAGCGCCAGCGCCAGCGCCAGCGCGAAGACCGTGAGCCGCATCATTTGCCGCCTCCGTAGTAGCCCGAGATTTCCTCGATGTCCTTGTCGCTGAGGCTGGCGGCGATGCCGCGCATCGACGGATGCCAGCGCTCGCCGGAGCGGTAGGCCTTCAGCGCGTTGGCGATGTAGGTGGGGCTTTGCCCGCCGATCTTGGGCACGTGGTAGACCTCGGGGTACGCGGTCTTGTAGCCGGGGACGCCGTGGCAGCCGATGCACATCGACACCTTGTCGTGCGCCGGATGCGCCGCGGGCTTCTGCGCCGCCGCGGCGCCGCTGAGCGCGGCGAGCGAAACGGCAACAACGATGCGTGCGAGCATTTTCCTGGGGTCGGGAGAGGGAAAGACCGGGCGATTATAATGCGATTTTCGCAAGGGACGGCAATGCGCTTCTCCGGTTCGGCCGAATACGTTTCCACCGAGGATCTGACGCTCGCGGTGAACGCGGCGATCACGCTGCAGCGGCCGCTGCTGGTGAAGGGCGAGCCCGGCACCGGCAAGACGATGCTCGCGGTGCAGGTGGCCAAAGCCCTGGGGGTACCGCTGCTCGAGTGGCACATCAAGTCCACCACCAAGGCGCAGCAGGGCCTGTACGAGTACGACGCGGTGAGCCGTCTGCGCGATTCGCAGCTCGGCGACGAGCGCGTGCACGACATCCACAACTACATCGTCAAGGGCATGCTGTGGCAGGCGTTCTCGTCCGAGAAGCCCGTGGTGCTGCTGATCGACGAGGTCGACAAGGCCGACATCGAGTTCCCGAACGACCTGCTGCGCGAGCTCGATCGCATGGAGTTCTACGTCTACGAGACCAAGGAGCTGGTGAAGGCGAAGCAGCGCCCGATCGTGTTCATCACCTCGAACAACGAGAAGGAGCTGCCCGATGCGTTCCTGCGCCGCTGCTTCTTCCACTACATCCGCTTCCCCGACAAGGAAACGATGGAGAAAATCGTCGGCGTGCACTTCCCGAGCCTGAAGAAGTCGCTCCTGCGCGAGGCCATGGAGGTGTTCTTCGAGGTGCGCGAGGTGCCCGGCCTGAAGAAAAAGCCCTCGACCTCGGAGCTCCTCGACTGGCTGAAGCTGCTGCTCGCCGAGGACATCCCGCCGGAGGCGCTGCGCTCGAACGACCGCAAGACCATCATTCCGCCGCTGCACGGGGCGCTGCTGAAGAACGAGCAGGACGTGCACCTGTTCGAGCGGCTGGTGTTCATGACGAGGGCGAAGGGCGGCTAGCGTGGCGCGCGCCCTCGCCTGCCTGCTCGTCGCGCTGGCGGCGACGGCGTCGGCGCGGGCGGATTTCGAGGCGGGCGTGGCCGCGGCACGCGCCGGCGACTACGCCGCCGCCGTGCGCGAATGGCGGCCGCTGGCCGAAAAGGGCCATCGCGACGCCCAGTTCAACCTCGGACTCGCCTACGAGAACGGGCTCGGCGTCGCCGCCGATGGCGCCGAGGCCGCGCGCTGGTACCGGCGCGCCGCCGAGCAGAAGGACCGCCAGGCGCAGGCCTACCTCGCCGAGATGTATGCCAAGGGGCTCGGCATCCCGCGCGACGATCGCGAGGCGCTGTTCTGGTACCGCAGCGCCGCCGAGCTGGGACACGCCGCCGCGCAGTACAACGTCGGCTACTTCTACGCGACTGGCCGCGGCGTGGCGCCGAGCGACGTCCAGGCCGTGGCCTGGATCACGGTGGCCGAGGAGAACGGCGCCGAGAAGACCGGGCTCCTGGAGCAGATGAAGGCGCACATGGACCTGGCGAGCCTGGCGGCGGCAAAACGCCTGACGGAGGACGTGCGGCGGCAGTGCCGGCTGCCGTGACGCGGGACCCCGCGAAGACCATGGCATCGACCGCCCCAACTTCCGCGGAGGCGGAAGAGCAACCGCTGCGCGAGGACCGGCGCCTGCTCGGGCGCCTGCTCGGCGACGTCGTGCGCGAGCAGGCGGGCGCACCCGTGTTCGACACCATCGAGCGCATCCGCCAGACCGCGGTGCGCTTTCGCCGCGCCGAGGCCGAGGGCGAGAGCGCCGCGCCGGTCAAGGCCGAGCTCGAGGCCCAGCTCAACGCGCTCAACATCGAGCAGACCCTGCACGTGGTGCGCGCCTTCAGCTTCTTCTCGCACCTGGTCAACATCGCCGAGGACGCGCAGCAGCACCGGCAGCGTACCGATAGCGCCGGCGCCGCACGCCCTGGAACGCTGGCGCACGCCCTGGAACGCGTGCAGGGGGCGGGCGTGGATGCCGAGGCGCTGCGCGCCTGGTTCGACCGCGCCCGCATCAGCCCGGTGCTCACCGCGCACCCGACCGAGGTGCAGCGCCAGTCGATCCTCGACTGCGAGCGCGCGATCGCGCAGCTCGTGGCGCA
>JBFFZT010000453.1:0-2510 GCA_041568535.1 Burkholderiales bacterium
CATCACGTCGGGCTGCTGCAGAAGCGGGAAGAAGTACGGGTTTTTCAGCGACAGGAGCTTGCGGCCGGTCGCGGTGCACGAGAGCATCGGGTAGCGGTGCTTCTGCGCGAGCGGCATCAGCGCGAAGTTCATGCCGGTGCCCCACGGCGGCAGGATCAGGTCGACCTTGTCGCTGCCCATGAGCTTCTCGTAGGTGCGCACCATGGTCTCGGGCTCGCTGCGGTCGTCAAAGCCGATCAGCTCGATCTTGCGCTTCTTGCCGCCCACGCTCAGGCCGCCCGCGGCGTTCACCTGCTCGGCCCACATGATGTAGTTCGGCTCCTGCGTGATCTGCGCGCCGGCGGCGAACGGCCCGGTGCGCGAAATGGCGTAGCCGATACGGATGTCCTGCGCGAACGCCGGCGCGGCTGCGGCGGCGGCGAGCGCGCCCAGGGCGGCGCCCCGGACGAAACGGTTGATTCCCATCGCTGTCTCCTCTGGTTGGGGCGGCCATTGGCGCCGGCCGTCTTGAATTTCTTGGGTTTTTAGCAATTTACGATCGAACGGCGGTTCACGCAACCCATCCCGGGCCGGGCGTTAGAATTCCTGGTTCAACCAGCGAGGTCCCCATGAATGCCCCCGCGCAAGCCGGATTTGCCGGCTTTTCCCTCAAGGACACGAAGCTGTTCCGCGAGCAGTGCTACATCGACGGCCAGTGGGTCTCGGCTGACAGCAAGAAGACCTTTGCCGTAACCAATCCGGCGAGCGGCGAGACGCTCGGCTCGGTGCCCGACATGGGCGCCGCCGAGGCCAAGCGCGCGATCGAGGCCGCCGAGCGCGCCTGGCCGGCCTGGCGCGCGAAGACCGCCAAGGAGCGCGCCGCGATCCTGCGCAAGTGGTACGACCTGATGATGGGGGCGCAGGAGGACCTGGCGCAGATCCTCACCGCCGAGCAGGGCAAGCCGCTCGCCGAGGCGAAAGGCGAGATCGCCTACGGCGCCTCGTTCATCGAGTGGTTCGCCGAGGAAGGCAAGCGCGCCTACGGCGACGTCATCCCGACGCACCAGGCCGACAAGCGCGTTCTGGTCATCAAGCAGCCGATCGGCGTGTGCGCGATGATCACGCCCTGGAATTTCCCGAACGCGATGATCACGCGCAAAGCCGGGCCGGCGCTGGCCGCCGGCTGCACCGTGGTCCTGAAACCCGCCGAGCAGACGCCGTTCTCCGCGCTCGCCATGGCCGAGCTTGCCGAGCGCGCCGGCATCCCGAAGGGCGTGCTCAACATCATCACCGGGGACGCGCCGACGATCGGCAAGGAACTCTGCACCAGTCCCAAGGTGCGCAAGCTCTCGTTCACCGGCTCGACCGAGGTCGGCCGCATCCTGATGAAGCAGTCCGCCGACACGGTGAAGAAGCTCTCGCTCGAGCTCGGCGGCAACGCGCCGTTCATCGTCTTCGACGACGCCGACCTCGACGCCGCGGTGGAGGGCGCGATCGCCTCGAAATACCGAAACGCGGGCCAGACCTGCGTGTGCGCCAACCGCCTGTACGTGCAGGACGGCGTCTACGACGCCTTCGCCGCGAAGCTCGCCGAGAAGGTGAAAGGCTTCAAGGTCGGCGCCGGCCACGAGGCCGGCGTGGTGATCGGCCCGCTGATCGACGCGCAGGGCATGAAGAAGGTCGAGCAGCACGTCGCCGACGCGGTCGGCAAGGGCGCCAAGGTCCTGCTGGGCGGCAAGAAGCACGAGAAAGGCGGCTTCTTCTTCCAGCCGACCGTGCTGACCGACGTCACCCCCGAGATGATCGTGTCCTTCGAGGAGACCTTCGGCCCCGTCGCGCCGCTGATCCGCTTCAAGACCGAGGACGAGGTGATTCGGCTGGCCAACAACACCGAGTTCGGCCTCTCCGGCTACTTCTACAGCCGCGACGTCGGCCGCATCTTCCGCGTCGCCGAGCAGATCGAGGTCGGCATCGTCGGCGCCAACGTCGGCATCATCTCCACCGAGGTTGCGCCGTTCGGCGGCGTCAAGCAGTCGGGGCTCGGCCGCGAGGGCTCGAAGTACGGGCTCGAGGAGTATCTCGAGGTGAAGTACATCCTGATCGGCGGCATCCAGTAGCTCAGAGCTTGAGCCGCATCGCGAGCATCGAAGAAGGCGCGAAGCCGAGCTTTCGGTAGAGCGCCTGCGCGCGCGCGTTGTCACCGTCGGTGAGCAGCATCACGCGCAGCGCGCCCTCGGCCTTCGCCTGCTCGAGGACGTAGCCGAGCAGCTTTTCGCCGATGCCTTTGCCCCGGTGCTCCGGGTGCACGACGCAGTCCTCGAGCCCGGCGACCCGGCCGCCCTCGGCGGTGCTGGTGGTGAAGTGAAGCGCGGCCATGGCAACGACCGCGCCGCCCTTGCGCGCCACGTAGATCTGCGCGCGCGAGGGATCCGCGAGGATCAGCTCCAGCGCGCGCTGCTGCTTCCTGGCGTCGGGCGAGAGCTCGTGCTCCTGGGTGAACAGGATCCCCAGCAGCTCGACGAGCTGCGGCA
>JBFFZT010000454.1:0-2509 GCA_041568535.1 Burkholderiales bacterium
AGATCCGCGCCGTGCCGGAGTTCGCATCGCTGCTCGGCGACGACAAGGTGTTCACGCGCCTGGAGTTCAACCGTGCCGTGGTGCAGCAGGCGATGCTGGGCGACGCGCTGTTCGGCGCGATGAAGCAGGGACGCCTGCAGGTGGCGCGCGTCGTGGCGAAGGACGCGCGCTTCGAGGGGCCGCTCGCCCTGCCGCCGATGGACATCGACGCGAGCGTCGGCACGGGCGGCAACATCGTGTCGGTCAAGCTCTCCGGCGAGCGCGTCAACGGCCTGCTCACGCCGCGCGCGCAGAACATCGGCTTCGAGGTGACCATGGGCAGCCTCGACGTGCCCTTCGTCGACAAGCTGTCGCTGGTCGAGTTCGGCATGAAGGGCAGCGCCGATCGCGCCGGCGTGACGCTTACCGCGTTCGACGGGCGGCTGTACGACGGCACGGTGGTCGGCAAGGCGCGCATCGAATGGGGCGCGCAGTGGAGCGTGCAGGGCGAGATCCAGGGCCGCACCATGAACGCGGCAGTGTTCTCGCCGCAGATGGTGTCCGAGGGGCGCTTCGATGGCAAGGGGCGCTTCGCCATGAGCGGCGCGGAGCCCGCCAAGCTCTACGAGACGGCGCGCCTCGACGGCGAGTTCACCGTGACCAAGGGCGCGCTCAGCAGCTTCGACCTGTCGCGCGCCCTGCAGTCGGCGAGCGCGCAGGCGAGCGGCCGCACGCCGTTTTCGGAGCTCGAGGGCCGGCTCTCGCTCTCCGGCGGCGCGCTCGCCTTCCGCGACCTCAAGCTCACCTCGGGGCTGCTCAACGCCAGGGGCGCGCTCGACGTCGACGCCAAGGGCGGTCTGTCGGGTCGCATCGACGCCGAGCTGCGCAACCTGCGCGGCACCTTCTACATCGGCGGCAAGCTGAGCGACCCGCAGCTGCGGCGGTGATGCTCCTGCAGCTTCGCGGCGCGCGCGCACTTTCCGACTTCCGCCTCGCCAAGCTCCTGCCGCAGCTGCAGCGCGCGGAGCCGCGCGTGCGCGCCCTGAGCGCGGAGTATCGCCATTTCATCGAGCTGGAGGCCGCGCCCGGGCCGCAGGACCAGGCGCTGCTCGCGCGTCTGCTCGCCTACGGCGCGGCCCCCGCAGAGCCGGGCCGCGCGGACACGCTGTATCTCGTGGTGCCGCGCATCGGCACCATTTCGCCCTGGTCGTCGAAGGCCACCGACATCGCGCGCAACTGCGGCCTGCCGCAGGTGCGGCGCATCGAGCGCGGCACCGCGTACTTCGTGGCGGGCGCGGCGCGCTCCGCCGCGGTGGCGGCGCTGCTGCATGATCGCATGACCGAGACCGTGCTCGGCGCCTTCGAAGAGGCGGAGCAGCTGTTCCGTCACGTGCCGCCGCGGCCGCTCGCGCGCGTTGCGCTCGGCGCGCTCGAGGAGGCCAACGCGCGCCTCGGGCTCGCGCTCTCGGCCGACGAGATCGCCTACCTGCGCGCGGCGTTCGCGCAGCTCGGGCGCGACCCCACCGATGCCGAGCTCACCATGTTCGCGCAGGCCAATTCCGAGCACTGCCGGCACAAGATCTTCAACGCCGACTGGATCGTCGACGGCGAGAAGCAGCCGAGCTCGCTCTTTGCCATGATCAAGCATACCCACCAGGTGCAGCCGCGCGGCACGGTGCTCGCCTATGCCGACAATGCGGCCATCATGGAAGGACGCATCGCGCGGCGCTTTCATGCCGGCGCCGGCGGCGTCTACGGCGCGCGCTCGGAGCGCACGCACACGGTGATGAAGGTCGAGACGCACAACCACCCCACGGCGATCGCCCCGTTTCCGGGCGCAGCGACCGGCGCCGGCGGCGAGATCCGCGACGAGGGCGCCACCGGGCGCGGCGCCAAGCCCAAGGCGGGGCTGGTGGGGTATTCGGTGTCGCACCTGAGGATCCCGGGCGCGGTGCAGCCCTGGGAGGCCGACAGCGGCAAGCCGGGGCGCATCGTGTCGGCGCTCGCCATCATGCTCGAGGGCCCGATCGGCGCCGCCGCCTTCAACAACGAGTTCGGGCGGCCCAACCTGGCCGGCTACTTCCGCAGCTTCGAGGCCGAGGTGGGGGGCGTGCGCCGCGGCTACCACAAGCCGATCATGCTGGCGGGCGGGGTCGGCAACATCGCGGCGCGGGACGCGGCCAAGGCGCCGCTGCCGGAGGGCGCGCTTTTGATCCAGCTCGGCGGACCCGGCATGCTGATCGGCATGGGCGGCGGCGCCGCCTCGTCGATGGGCGCGGGCGCGAACACCGAAGACCTGGATTTCGATTCGGTGCAGCGCGGCAACGCCGAGATCCAGCGCCGCGCGCAGGAGGTGATCGACCGCTGCTGGGAGCTTGGCGAGGCCAATCCGATCCTGTCCATTCACGATGTCGGCGCCGGGGGGCTGTCCAACGCGCTGCCCGAGCTCGCGCACGGCGCGGGGCGTGGCGCGCGGCTCGATCTGCGCGCCGCGCCCTCCGAGGACTCGGGCATGTCGCCGCGAGAGATC
>JBFFZT010000455.1:0-2505 GCA_041568535.1 Burkholderiales bacterium
TCGCGCGGCGCGACACCAGCGTCTGCCAGTCCATCGCCTGCAGGTCGACCTTGAAGCCGGCCTGGCGCATGAGCTGCCCCGCGACCTCGGGCAGCTTGTCGATCGAGACCAGGTCGGTGGGCTTCATCAGCACGATCGGCGTGCCGTCGTAGCCCGACTGCTTGACCAGCTCCTGCGCCTTTCTCATGTTGGATTTCATGACGTCCGCGCCCGCGCTGCTCGCGTACGGCGTGCCGCAGGTAAACATCGAGTCGCAGGGCTTGAACAGCTCGTCCACGCCGACCTGCGCCTTGAGGAACGGGCGCTGGTCGAAGGAGGCGAGCACCGCGCGGCGCACTTCCGCCTTGTTGAAGGGCGGGTGCAGGTGGTTGAAGCGGCACATGTACTGCAGGCCGATCGCGGGCTTCACCACCTTGACGTTCTTGTCCTTCTTCAGCGTCTCGTAGTGCTCGAAGGCGAGCGCCTCGATGATGTCGACCTCGCCCTTGGAGATGGCGTTGGCCTGCGCCTGCGCGTCGCGCAGCGCGAGGTTCCACTCGACGCGATCGACGTAGACGCGCTTGCCGCCCGCGGTGCCGGAAGCCGGCTCCTTGCGTGGCTGGTATTTCGGGTTCTTCAGGTACACCGCGCGGTCGCCGGGCTTGAACTCGTCGCGCTTGAAGATGTAGGGGCCGGAGCCGGTGTAGTCGTCGATCTGCTTGAAGGCATCGGTCTCGGCCACGCGCTTGGGCATGATGAACGGTACGTTGGACGAGGGCTTGCCCAGCGCCTCGAGCAGGAAGCCGCAGGCTTCGCGCAGGAAGATGCGGAACGTGTCGGGCGCGGGCGCGTCCATGCGCTCGACGAAGGTCATCAGCGCCACGCCCATCGCGTCGCGCTTGCCCCAGCGCGCAAGCGACGCCACCACGTCCTCGCCGGTCACCGGCGCGCCGTCGTGGAATTCGAGGCCCTTGCGCAGCTTGAAGGTCCACAGGCGGTGGTCGGGCGACTCGGTCCAGCTCTCGACCATCTGCGGCTGCACCTGGCTCTTCTCGTCGGTGCCGAACAGCGTGTCGTAGATCATGTAGCCGTGGTTGCGGCTCATGTACGCCGTGGTCCAGACCGGGTCGAGGATCGCGAGGTTCGAGTGCGGCACGACGCGCAGGACTTTGTCCTGTGCGGCCACGGAGAAAGCGGCGCCGCCGGCTGCGGCGAGCAAAACAACTGCCAGGATCTTGCGGTTCATGCGGGTATCCTTTGCGCTCGGAGTAAGCGAAAGGCAGGTTAGCAGGCCATGGCACGCATCGCAATCGGCGGTTTCCAGCACGAAACGAACACCTTTGCGCCTTCGCCGGCGGACTACGCGGCGTTCGAGGCGGGCGGCGGCTGGCCGGGCGTGCAGTACGGCGAGCCCCTGTTCGGGGCGGTGGCCGGCGCCAACATCCCGGCCGCCGGCGCGATCGAGGCGCTGCGCGCGGCGGGCCACCAGCTGGTCGGCACGGCCTGGGCGGCGGCGAGCCCATCGGCCGCGGTGACCCACGACGCCTTCGAGCGCATCGCGGGCGAGATCGTCAAGCGCCTGCGCGAGGCGCTGCCCGTGGACGGCGTGTACCTGGACCTGCACGGCGCGATGGTGAGCGAGCGCTTCGACGACGGCGAAGGCGAGCTGCTGCGGCGCGTGCGCGAGGTGGTCGGGCCGCGCGTGCCGGTGGTGGCGAGCCTGGATCTGCACTGCAACTTCACGCGCGCCATGTTCGCGGGCGCCGATGCGTTCGTCGCCTACCGCACCTACCCGCACGTCGACATGGCCGAAACCGGCGCGCGTGCGGCGCGGCTGCTCGATGGCATGCTGCGCGGCGGCACACGCCTCGCGGGCGCCTGGCGCGGCTTCGAGTACCTCACCGGAATTCCGTCGCAATGCTCGTTCATCGAGCCGTGCAAGGGCTTGTACGCTGACCTGGCGACGCTGGAGAAGAAATTCGACACCGCACTGTCCTTCACGCCCGGCTTTCCCATGGCCGACTTCGCCGAGTGCGGCATGGCGGTGCAGGCCTACGGCACCGACGCGCGCAAAGTGGAGCAGGCGGTGGAGGAACTGCGTGCTCGCGTCGCCGACGCCGAAAAGGACTTCGCCCTCGAGCTGCACCTGCCCGACGAGGCGGTGCGGCGCGCACGCGCGCGCGGCACGCCCGGCCGGCCGGTGGTGCTTGCCGACACGCAGGACAATCCGGGGGCAGGCGGCAACGGCGACACCACCGGGCTGCTGCGCGCACTGGTGGCGCAGCGCGCCGAGGGCGCGGCGCTGGGACTGCTGATCGACAAGGAGGCCGCAGCCAAGGCACACGCAGCGGGGCAGCACGCCACGCTCGGCTTCGCGCTGGGCGGGAAGTCGCGCATTCCGGGCGATGCGCCGTTCGAAGGCGAGTTCACCGTCGAGCGGCTGGGCGACGGCAAGTTCACCTGCACCGGGCCGATGTTCAAGGGCTTTCGCATGACGCTGGGGAACATGGCGCTCCTGCGCAGCAA
>JBFFZT010000456.1:0-2500 GCA_041568535.1 Burkholderiales bacterium
GCATGCTTGCGGCGAGCGTGGCCGAGCGCCAGCGCCTCGCGCGCGAGCTGCGCGCCGCGGAGTCGCGCGTCGAGGCCGCCGAGTCGCGCGTCACGGCCGCGGAGTCGCGCGTCACGGCCGCCGAGCGCCGCGAGGAAGCGGCGGCGGAGCGTGCCGGCACGCTGCAGCGCCAGGTCGACGCATTGAAGGCAATCGAACGCGGCATCCTCGAACGCGAGGAGCGGCGCAGAATCCAGCAAAGGTGAATTCATGACCCACGACGCCCCCTCCATCCTGCTCGTCGACGACGACAAGGACCTGCTGCACCTGATCTCCATGCGGCTTACGGCCGCGGGCTACCGCGTCACTGCGGTGGAATCGGCCGAGCCCGCGCTCGCCAGCCTCGCGGTGCAGCGCCCGCACCTGGTGATCACCGACCTGCGCATGGAGGGCATGGACGGGCTGGGCCTGTTCGACGCCATCCACCGCCAGGCGCCCTCGCTGCCCGTGGTGATCCTCACTGCGCACGGCACCATCCCGGACGCGGTCGCCGCGACGCGCAGAGGCGTGTTCAGCTTCCTCACCAAGCCGTTCGAGCCCAAGGTGCTGCTGGAAACGGTCGCCGATGCGCTGCGGCTGTCGACGGCGCCGAGCGGCGACCGCGCGCTCTGGCGCGCCGAGCTCATCACCCGCGCGGCGGTGATGGAAGCGCTGCTCGGACAGGCGCAGCGCGTGGCCGCCTCTGACGCGAGCGTGTGCATCTTCGGCGCGAGCGGCACCGGCAAGGAGCTGCTGGCGCGCGCCATCCACCGCGCCAGCCGGCGCGCCGAGGCGCCGTTCATCGCCGTGAACTGCGGCGCGATCCCCGAGGGCCTGCTCGAATCGGAGTTGTTCGGCCACAAGAAGGGCGCGTTCACCGGCGCGGTGCAGGATCGCCGCGGCCTGTTCCAGGCCTGCGAGGGCGGCACGCTGTTCCTCGACGAGGTCGGGGACATGCCGCCGGCGCTGCAGGTGAAGCTGCTGCGCGCACTCGAGGACCGCGTCGTGCGCCCGGTGGGGGCGAACGAGGCGGTGGCGGTGGATGTGCGCATCATCTCGGCGACGCACCGCAAGCTCGAGGAGCGCATCGCCACGGGCGAATTCCGCGAGGACCTGTATTACCGCCTCAACGTGGTAAAGCTCGAGCTGCCGGCGCTCGCGCAGCGCCGCGAGGATGTGCCGCTGCTCGCCGGGCATTTCCTCGCGCGGCTGGCGGAGCGCTACGGGCGCCCGCAACTCGGTATCTCGCCCGAGGCGATGGAGCTGCTGGTGAGCGCGGCCTGGCCCGGCAACGTGCGCCAGCTCCTCAACGTCATCGAGCGCGCCGTGGCGCTCACCACCACCGAGATGATCTCGGCGTCGCTGGTGCGCCAGGCGCTCGACGTCGGCACCGGCTCGCTGACGCCGCTCGACGAGGCGCGGCGCGCGTTCGAGCGCGAGTACCTGGTGCGCATCCTCAAGATCACCGGCGGCAACGTGACCCAGGCAGCGCGTCTGGCCGGACGCAACCGCACCGAGTTCTACCGGCTGCTGGAGCGTCACGCGCTGGAGCCCGCCATGTTCAAGGCCAAGGTCGCCGCCGAGTCCTGAGCGGCTGTCGCCGGCCGGCGACAGAGAAACCCGCGCGCGCTCAGTCGCTGGGAGCGAGCGTGAACTGCGTCGTCGTTCCCGGCAGACGTTTGCGCCCGTTCCGGACGTGCGTTTTCCCGCACCCCGGAACGCATCTTCCTGAAACAAGGGGATTTTTCATATCAGGCACGGCGCTTGCAAGATAGTGTGCGAGACAACGAATCCCGCGCCACAGCCATGATGGAACACGCCAAGAGCAAGTTCGAGATCCCGGTTCTCGCGCAAGTCGCGGCAGGCTTCGCGATCAGCGCGCTCGTGCTCGTCGGCATCAGCGGCTCGATCTACAAGCTGATCGCGCCGCAGGGCTGGGTGGTGCAGGCGTTCGGACACAGTTTTGGCCTGGGGGCGGCGCTGCTCGCCGCCATTCTCGGCGCCGCCGCGGTGGTGTGGGCGTTGCCGGGCTTCATGCCCGTACAGCGCGCGCGCCTCGCCAACGCGGTGGTCTACGGTTTTGCGGCTGCGGGCCTGCTGTACCTCGCCCAGATGCTGGCGCTCGGGAGCTTCTAGCCGAGACGCTCGCTTCCGCACACCGCTCCTCCTCCCCCGGGCCCGTCCTTCCCCCCTACAGGCGGGCCCTTTTTTTTCTACACCGCGATCGGCGCCTTGATCGCCGGATGCGGGTCGTAGGCTTCGAGCGTGAAGTCCTCGTAGCGGAACTCGAACAGGTCGCGCACCGCCGGGTTCAGGCGCATGCGCGGAAACGGCCGCGGCGCGCGCGCGAGCTGCTCGCGCGCCTGCGCCAGGTGGTTCAGGTACAGGTGCGCATCGCCGAGCGTGAGCACGAACTCGCCCGGGCGCAGGTCGGTGACCTGCGCCACCATCAGCGTGAGCAGCGCGTAGGAGGCGATGTTGA
>JBFFZT010000457.1:0-2488 GCA_041568535.1 Burkholderiales bacterium
GAGCGGCGCGCGCGAGCGTGCCCCGCGATCCCTGTACTGCCCCCGCAACGGTAAGCGAGGCGGCGTGCCACCCGGCCACTGTGGAAGCTCGTTCCACGGGAAGGCGGCACGCCCGGCGCGTCGAGCGACGCGCACTCGCGAGTCCGGAGACCGGCCTTGCGGCTCCAACCGCTTGAGGGCGTCGGGGATGACGCCGGGAGGGTCTTGCCATGCGTTCCGCCATCTTCGCGCTGCTCGCCGCGCTGGCGTCGGCCGCGCTCGCGCAATCGAACAACGCCGTCGTCATCACCGCCACGCGCTTTCCGGAGGACGTGCGCCGGCTGCCGGCGAGCGTCACCGTGCTGGAGGCCGCCGACATCGAGCGCAGCGCAGCACGCACTTTGCCGGAGCTGCTGGCCGAGCAATCCGGGCTGAACATGCGCGACTTTTTCGGCAACAACGCGGCGGGCACGTCCATCGACCTGCGCGGCTTCGGCATTACGGGGCCGCAGAACACGCTGATGCTGGTCGACGGCAGGCGCATCAGCGACTTTGATCTGTCCGGCGTGCAATGGGCGGCGATTCCGCTCGCGACCATCGAGCGCATCGAGATCCTGCGCGGTACGGGCGCGGTGCTCTACGGCGACGGCGCCACGGCCGGCGTGGTGAACATCATCACGCGCTCGCCCCTCAGGCAGGGCCCGCGCGCCGAGGCCCTCGGCCGCATCGCAAGCTACGGCACGGCCGAGGGCCAGCTCTACGCCGGCCGCGCCGGCGCAGCCTTCGGCATCAACGCCTCGATCTATGGCTACGACTCTGACGGCTACCGGCGCAACAACCGCAACCAGCAGCAGAACCTGGCGACGAACATGCGCTGGGGCCTGGGCGAGAGCTACGCTGACCTGCGCTTCGGCATGGACCGGCAGAAGCTGCGCCTGCCCGGGGCCCGCACCGTGCAGCCCTCCATCGGCCTGAACGAGTACGCGACCGACCCGCGCGGCGCGCAGACCCCGCTCGACTGGTCGGAGCGCGACGGCAACCGCGCCGGCGCGACCCTCGCCCATCGCGCGGGCGACGCCGAACTCTCGCTGGGGCTGGACTGGCGCGACAAGGCGCAGCGCTCGTACTTCGACCAGCAGGGCCCGGTGGCGCGCGACGACCGCCTGCAATGGAGCTCGATCGGCCCGCGCGCACGCGTCCCGTTGCGCATCGGCGGCGTGCACCATCGTCTCACGCTCGGCGCCGACGGCAACGCCTGGCGCTACGACTCGCGCCGTTCGAACCGGCCCGAGAACCTCGCGCAGCCGGTCAACCGGGTGCGCGTGAACCAGGACGCCGTCGCGCTCTACGTGCAGGACGCCATGCAGCTCTCCGAGGAGAGCCTGCTCACCCTCGGCTGGCGCGAAGAACGGGTGAAGTACCGCGCGAGCGACGTGTTCGACCCCACCTCTCCCGGATACCCGGGCTTCGGCTCGCAGGCGCCGGTGGTCAGCGAAACGCAGCGCCAGCACGCCTGGGCGGCGGGCTGGCGGCAAGCGCTGTCGCCGGCCTGGGCGTGGTTCGCGCGCGCCGGGCGCAGCTACCGCTTCGTGAACGCCGAAGAGATCTACGAGAGCGACGCCGCGTTCAACGCCGAGTTCCAGATCCTGCGCCCGCAGCACGCGCGCACCGTGGAAGGCGGCACCGAGTGGCGCGTGCGGTCCGCGTCCGTGCGCACGACGCTGTTCCATGCCGACATTACCGACGAGATCCACCTCGACCCATTCTCCGCCGGCATCGGCAACACCAACCTGCCGCCGACGCGCCGGCGCGGCATCGAAACCGAGTCCTGGTGGCAGGCGACAAGCGCGCTGCGCCTGAGCGCGGGCTACACCTACACCGATGCGCGCTTTCGCGGCGGCGTTCTGCCCGGCAACGCGGGGTTCGGCACCAACGTGAATATCGCCGGCAAGCGCGTGCCGCTGGTGCCCGAGCACAGGCTGAACCTCGGACTCGCCTGGGACCTCGGCGCGCGCACGCGGCTCTCGGGGGCGCTGACGGCGGTGAGCGCGCAGTTCATGGACAACGACGAGCCGAACTCGCTCGGCGCGAAGATTCCGGCGTACGCCCTGCTCGATCTCAAGCTCACGCGCGAGTTCGGCCGCGGGCGCCTCGCGCTTGCGCTCAACAACGCGCTCGACGAGGCGTACTACACTTACGCCGTGCGCAGCAATTTCACGCCCGACCGGTACAACGTCTACCCGCTCCCCGGGCGCACGCTGAGCCTCACGGCGGAACTCCGGGTTGACTGACCCCGGCTCGATCCTCGTCATCTCGCTGCGTTTCATGGGCGACGTGCTGCTCACCACGCCGCTCATCCGCTCGCTGTGCCAGGCGAGGTGGCTCGATCCACAAATGGTTGGCACACAACACTTCAGCTAGGCATTATTTTCGCAGTTACTCGACGCGGACAATGGCGAGTAGCGAAGCGCCGAACGGGAAATTGGTGGCTCTCAGCGCGAATCGTTCC
>JBFFZT010000458.1:0-2478 GCA_041568535.1 Burkholderiales bacterium
AGATGAATGCCGCTCTTGGTCGCCGCGAGCATGCCGCCCGCTTCGCGCAGCGCGAGGCTGCCCACGATCTCCGGCAGCACCAGCATCATCACGGCGCCGGTCGCGGGATCGAGCCGCTTGACCGCCGGAAAGCGCGCGTCGACCCACCACAGCATCGCCTCGCGCTCGTCCCACAGCGGGCATTCGCCGAGCTGATCGGCGCCGCGCACCGCGACCTCCACCTGAAACGCCATTGCCCGAAACCCTCCGCGCGGGCACGATAGCACGCCATGAAAGCGGTGTTCTACGGCTCGCTCATCCACCATCTCACCGACACGCTGCTCGCGAAAGTGCAGACGGCGTGGGAGCTCGAGCGTTTCCTCGAGGGCGACGCGAAGGACGGCTTCGCGCGCGCGCTCGCGCAGGCGGACGTGCATACCTCCGCCTGGACCACCGGCATGGTGGACCGGCGCTGGGGCGAGATCGCCGACAAACTCGATCGCCTGGCGCGCGGCGAGGCGCTGCGCTACCAGCTCAAGTGAAGCTCGAGCGCTGGTCGCTGCATTTCTACCGCCTGCGCTACGCGCGCGAGGTGGTGTGGGCGAATGCGCGCGAGGACGCCGGGGTGTTCGCCTTGCTGAAGATCGAAGCGAACGGCGCGACCGGCATCGCCGAGGGCACGCTCAAGGACACCTGGAGCGGCGTGTCGCCGGCTTCGCTCAAGGCGGCGCTCGAGGATTTCCTCATGCCGCGGCTGAACGGCCTCGAGCTCACGGACGAAAAGGTCGTGGCGCGGGCCTTCGTCGGCATCCCGGAGAACCGGCTCGCCAAAGGCATGATCGAGAGCGCGTGCTGGACGTTGCGCGCGGCGGCCGCGGGCGAGCCGCTGTGGCGACTCTGGGACGCGGGACGCACGCGCGAGCTCGCGTGGACCGTGACGCGGCAAAAGCCCGCGCAGATGGCCCAGGAAGCGAGCGAGGTCTGCTCGCATTACGGCTTTCGCGTGCTCAAGGTGAAGGGCGGGCAGGGCGTCGACGTGGATCTGCGCTCGCTCGCGGAGATCCGCACGGCGGTCGGCGATGGCGTTGAGCTCTATGTCGACGCGAACGGCGCGTACGAGCGCGCTGACGCGGCCGAGTACGTGCGCGCGCTGGCCGCGGCGGGCGTGACGGTGGCGGAGGATCCCTGTCCCCTGCTGCCCGACGCCGGCTTCGAGGCCCTGCAGAAGGCAAGCCCGATCCCGATCCTCGTCGATCGCAGCTGCGCCTCGAAAGAGGACGCGGCGCTCTATCTGGAGCGGGGGGCGAAGGCGCTTTCGACGAAGCCCGGACGCGTGGGGCTCGCCGAGACGCGGGCCATGACTGCGCTCGCCACGGCCCGGGGCGCCCGAACCGCAGTCGGCATCTACGCCGAAAGCGCGCTCGGGACGCTGATCAACCTGCAGCAGCCGGGGAGCATGGCGGCCGAGCAGACGTTCTACCTGACGATGACCGAGCAGGTGTGCACGCAGGTGCCTGAGATCCGGGGCGGCCGGATCGAGCTGCCGGAGACCGCGGATCTGGCGCGGCTGGTGGATTGGGAGCGCCTGGGGGCGCTTGCCTTGTAACTGGAGCGGGTGGTAAGCTTCAAACTGGTTGTCTAGTTTGTTAGAAAGTATGACCACCGTCGGCTCTTTCGAAGCGAAGACTAAGCTTGCCGAGCTCCTCGACCGGGTCGAGGCGGGGGAGGTGGTCACCATCACCCGGCGCGGCAAGGCGGTCGCGCGCCTCGTGCCCGCGCGCTCCGAAGAAGGCGCCGCGCAGGTGCGCCGTGTGGTGGAGGACATCAAGCGCAATCGCGTCGGCCGCGGCAAGCCCGCCGCGCCCGGTACGTCGATCGCCGAGCTGATCAAGGCCGGGCGCCGCTACTGATGGCGCTGGTGCTCGACTGCTCGATCGCGCTCTCCTGGTTCTTCCCTGACGAGAAAACCGCGTTTACCGAGGCGGCGCTCGATCTGGTGGCGCTCGAAGAATGCTGGGTGCCCGCGGTGTGGCGCCTGGAGTTTCCGAACGCGCTGCTGGTCGCGGAGCGGCGGCGACGCCTGACACGCGACGAGCGGCTGCAGGTGCTGGACGAGGCGGCGCGCTTGGGCCTGCGGGTGGACGCCGCGGTGCCCGAGCTGCGCGCCATCAGCGATCTTGCCGAGCGCCATGCGCTCAGTACCTACGACGCCGCCTACCTGGAGCTGGCGGCGCGCCAGGGTGCGACGCTGATCACGCTGGACAAGGCGCTCGGCGCCGCCGCGACCGCGGCGGGCGTCGCGGTGCACGCACCGGGGCGCAGGTCGGCAGCGCAGTTGCGCGGGCGATACAATACCTAGTGGGCAACGAGCCGGAAACCACAAGATAAATGGCAAAGCAGGTCTACGACGCCTCCGCCATCCAGGCCCTGAAGGGCCTGGAGCCCGTGCGCCGCATGCCGGGCATGTACACGCACACCGTGCACCCGCTGCACATCGTG
>JBFFZT010000459.1:0-2474 GCA_041568535.1 Burkholderiales bacterium
AAGCCTTCGCCGCCTTCCTCGGCGCCTCGCCCGTGCTGCGCGGCGTCGGCACGGCGGGCAAGACGCTCGCGAAGATGGGCGAGCGCACGCTGCTGCACGCGGGGCCGCCGGTCGCGTGGCGCGACATGTGCGGGCCGATGCAGGGCGCGATCGTCGGCGCCATCCTCTACGAGGGCTGGGCGCGCGATGCGAAGGCCGCGCAGCAGCTGGCGGCGAGCGGCGAGATCCGGTACGCGCCCTGCCACGACCACGGCGCCGTCGGGCCGATGGCCGGCATCATCAGCCCGTCGATGCCGCTGTGGATCGTCGAAAACGCCGCCAATGGCGTGCGCGCCTACAGCAATTTCAACGAAGGCCTGGGCAAGGCGCTGCGCTTCGGCGCCTACGGCCCGGAGGTCCTGACGCGCCTTGCCTGGATGCAGAAGACGCTCGCACCGGCGCTCGCCAAGGCGCTCGAGGCGCTCGGCGGCATCGAGCTGAAGCCGCTCGTCGCGCAGGCGCTGATCATGGGCGACGAGGTGCACAACCGCAACGCCGCGGCGAGCTCGCTCCTTCTGCGGCGCCTCGCCCCGGCGCTCGCGCGCGCCCGCCTCGCCGAGGACGATCTCGCGCAGGTGCTCGAGTTCATCGCCGGCAACGAGCACTTCTTCCTCAACATCTCGATGGCGCTGTGCAAAGCGTCGCTCGATGCCGCGCACGGCGTCGCCGGCTCGAGCCTGGTGACCGCGATGTCGCGCAACGGCGTCGAGTTCGGCATCCGCGTGAGCGGCCTGGGCGAGCGCTGGTTCACCGCGCCGGCGGGCGCGATCGACGGGCTGTACTTCGCCGGGTACGGGACTGCCGATGCGGCGAAGGATCTGGGCGACAGCTCGATCACCGAGACCGCGGGCTTCGGCGGCTTCTCCATGGCGGCGGCGCCGGCGATCGTCAAGTTCGTCGGCGGCACGCCTGAGGACGCCACCGCCAACTCGATGCGCATGCGCCACATCACGCTCGGCGAATCGAACGTGTTCCAGCTGCCGGCGCTCGATTTTCGCGGCGCGCCCTGCGGCATCGACCTGCGCAAGGTGGTCGACACCGGCATCGAGCCGGTGATCAACACCGGCATCGCGCACCGCGAGGCCGGCGTCGGGCAGATCGGGGCGGGGCTGACGCGGGCGCCGCTCGCCTGCTTCACGCAAGCGCTCGCGGCGCTGGCGAAGGAGGTGCGCTGATGGCGGACAAGAAAGGCAGGCTGGCGGTGGTCGCGGTGGGCGGCAACGCGCTCATCCGCGACGAGCAGCACCGCACCATCGCCGACCAGTACGACACCGCGGCCGAGACCGAGCGCTACGTGGTCGACATGCTGGAAGCCGGCTGGCGCGTGGTGTTCACGCACGGCAGCGGCCCGCAGATGGGCTTCATCCTGCGCCGCTCGGAGCTCGCGCTGCACGAGGTGATCCCGGTGCCGATGGACTACGCGGGCGCCGACCTGCAGGGCGCGCTCGGCTACATGTTCGTCAAGGCGCTGCGCAACGAGTTCCGCCGCCGCGGCCTGAAACGCGAAGCGGCGGCGGTGGTCACGCAAGTGCTCGTCGACCAGGACGATCCCGGATTTCGCAACCCGACCAAGCCGATCGGCTCGCCGATGGACGAGGCGACGGCGAAGAAACGCGCCGCGGAGCTTGGCTGGCAGGTGAAGGAGGACCCGGGCCGCGGCTGGCGCCGCGTGGTGCCCTCGCCGAAGCCCAAGGAGATCGTCGACCTCGAGGTCATCCGCCATCTGGTCGGCGAAGGCTACGTGGTGGTCGCCTGCGGCGGCGGCGGCATCCCGGTGATGCGCGACGACAAGGGCGACCTGCGCGGCCTGGAAGCGGTGATCGACAAGGACACCGCTTCGAGCCTGCTCGCGCGCGCGCTCGGCGCCGACCGGCTGGTGGTGGCCACCGGCGTGGAGCGCGTGGCGCTCGACTACGGCAAGCCGACGCAGCGCTGGCTCGATCGCCTGACGCTCGCCGAGGCGAAGAAGCTCTACGCTGCGGACCAGTTCGACAAGGGCAGCATGGGCCCGAAGATCGCGGCGGTGATCGAATTCCTGGAGGGCGGCGGCGCGGAAGGCATCATCACCGACCCGCCGCACCTCGCGCCGGCGCTTGCCGGAAAAGCGGGCACGCGTATCGTGCCCGGCTGATTTCAGTTACCACGAGGAGAGAGCCGATGGCCGGTAAAGCAAAGTTTCTTTTCATCGCCAGCATGGACGTGGCGCCGGAGAAGGAGGCGCTGTTCAACGAGGTCTACGACACCGAGCACATCCCGGAGCTGCTCAAGGTGCCGGGGGTGCTCTCGGTGCGCCGCGCGACGATGGTACCGCTCACCATGTCGATCGGTGGCGAGAAGAAGACCATCGTCGCCGAGGGCGAGCCGCGCTACAGCGCCTACTACGAGCTGGAGAGCGCCGAGGTGCTGGTGAGCGACGCCTGGGCGAAGGCGGTGGA
>JBFFZT010000460.1:0-2474 GCA_041568535.1 Burkholderiales bacterium
ACGCGCAGCCTCTCCAGCCCGCGCACCCTGAGGCGCGCATCGACCACGGCGCGCGCGTCCTCGCCCATGCGGCAGGTCGAGGTCGGGTGGAACACCGTGTCGCCGTTGTCGCGGCCGTAGGCGAGCCAGTCGGCGTCGCTTTGCACCCTGGGGCCGGGCTGGAACTCCTCGGCGACGTAACCGGCGAGCGGCGGCGTGCCGGCGAGGCGGCGCATGAGCTTCAGGCCCTCGACCATGCTGCGCCGCTCGTTCTCCGTAGACAGGTAGTTGTAGTGGATCGCGGGCGGCGCCTTCGGATCGGCCGCGCGGATGCGCACCCAGCCGCGCGACTCGGCCTGCAGCTGCGACAGCGACAGGGTGAAGCCGGAATGGGCGTGCAGCAGGCCGCCGCGCTTCGCGGTGGAAAAGTTGATGAAGTAGATCTGCCCGTCGGGGCGCGTGAGCTCGGCTCGCGTGCGCACGAACGCCGCGGCGTAGCCGGCGCTCACCGTGAGCGGGCCGCGGCGCTGCAGGACGTAGCGCAGGCCGATGCCGAGCTGGCGCCACCAGCTCGCCATGTCGTCGTTCAGCGTGATGGGCTTCGTACAGCGCCAGAAGGTGCGCACGTAGAAGTGGTCCTGCAGGTCTTCGCCGACGCCGGGCGCGTCAAGCAGCGGCCGGATGCCGTGCTGCTCGAGCAGCTGACGCGGCCCCACGCCCGAGAGCTGCAGCAGCTGCGGCGAGTTGATCGAGCCGCCGGCGAGGATCACCTCGCGCGCGGCGTGCGCCTGGCGCGTGACGCCGCCCTGCACGTACTCGACCCCGGCGGCGCGCGTGCCGCTGAACAGCACTTTGGTGGCGAGCGCCTCCACTTCCACGCGCAGGTTGGCGCGCTTCATGGCCGGGCGCAGGTACCCGGTGGCGGCGCTCGAGCGCCGGCCGTTTCGGATCGTCGCCTGGTAGTAGCCCGCGCCTTCCTGGCGCGCGCCGTTGAAGTCGTCGTTGCGCGGCACGCCGAGCGCCTCGGCCGAGGCGATGAACGCCTCGCACAGCTCGTGCTTGTCGGGCAGGTCGCCGACCGCAATGGGGCCGCCCGCGCCGTGCCAGGCGTCGGCGCCGCGCGCCTGGTCTTCCGACTTCTTGAAGTACGGCAGCAGGTCGTCGAAGCGCCAGCCGGCGAGGCCCCAGCCGTCGAAGTCCTCGCGCTGGCCGCGGATGTAGACGAGGCCGTTGATCGAGGACGAGCCGCCCAGCACCTTGCCGCGCGGCGTGAAGATGCGCCGGCCGTTCAGCGTCGGCTCGGGCTCCGATTCGTAGGCCCAGTTGACGTCGGTGCGCGCGAAGAGCTTGCCGTAGCCGAGCGGCACGTGGATCCAGAGGTTGGTGTCGCGCGGGCCCGCTTCGAGCAGCAGCACGCGGTGCCGGCCGTCCTCGGTGAGGCGGTTGGCCAGCACGCAGCCCGCGGTGCCGGCGCCGACGACGACGTAGTCCCAGGCTTCAGCCACGCAGGATGCGCAGGAAGCAGCAGCCCTTCGCCCCGGGCGTCCAGGTGCGGTTCTCGATCTTGAACCCGGCGCCTTCGAACAGGCCCTTGTCGACGGCGCCCGCGATGCGGCACAGCGTCGCCACTTTATCCTCGGGCAGCCCTGCGTCGCGCCAGGCGTCCTTCAGCGGGCAGCCGTGCAGCTGGATCTCGAGCTTCGATGCCTCCTTCTTCAGCACCTCGGGCTGGAAGATGTCCTTGCCGCCCGGCACCGAGCCGAGGAAGGCCTTCTGCAGCCCGTCGAGATCGGAAGGCCCGTACTTCGCGAAATTTTTCCCCATGGCCTTGCCGCGGTTGTAGATGGCGCGCGTGAGCAGCGCCTCGGCTTTCGCCGCGCCGAGCTCCTCGGCGAGGACGTCGTAGGTTTCCATGTAGATCAGCGCGCGGTTCTTCATCTGCGCGACGAGGTCGCGCCGGTCGTTGTCGGCCATCGGGTTCCTCCTTATACGGTGGCTACGGCGGGCGCCGGGGAGCCGACGGCGCCGGGCAGGCGCAGCGGCGGCGCGGTGAGCAGGAAGCGGTTGCGCTGGTGCTCGCGCAGCCAGCGCGCCAGCTCGCTCAAATACCAGATCTCGCCCAGGTGGATGCCGTTCTTGAACAGGCAGTGCTCATGCAGCGGCATCAGCGCGTGCGGCATCGGCTTGAACGGGCTCGTCGGGATGATCTCCACGGCGTAGTTGTCGGCGATGAGCGCCGCGCAACCCGAATCGGTGATCCACTGCAGGAGCTTGTCGTCGCGGCCCTCGAGCCCGGTGCAGGTGTTGTGGATGAGCTGCGGATCGGGGTTTTTCTTCAGCTCCAGCAGCACGTCGGCGAAGCCGGTGTAGAAGCACACGAAGTCGCCCTTCTCGACGACGACCTTGTCCTTGTCCATGACGCGCATCAGCGCGTCGTAACCGATGGCTTTCCGCTCGCGGCCGAAGTGCGCGTGCAGGTCCACCAGCACGCCGCG
>JBFFZT010000461.1:0-2467 GCA_041568535.1 Burkholderiales bacterium
GCGCCGCGCGCGACCCGAAGGGGCTGTACCGCGCGGCGCGCGAAGGCAAGAGCGCAACGCTCCCCGGTGCGCAGGCCGCCTACGAGCCGCCGCGCGCGCCGGAGCTCGTGGTGCACGGCGATCGCGGCACGCCGGCGGCGTCCGCCGGCGTCATTGCGGACGGGCTGGCGGCTCGCGGCTGGCTGGCCCCGGGATGAGCAGCCAGAGCACCAGATAGAGCAGGATTCCCAGGCCGCCGATCACCGCGAGCACGAGGAAGGCAGCGCGGAACAGCACCGGGTCGAGCGCGAAGGACTCGCCCAGCCCGCCGCACACGCCCGCGATCATGCGGTCCGTCGCCGAAAGCCGCAGCGGCGCGGCGCGCGCCGCGGCCGGCGCGCCTTCGCGCAACGGCACCAGGATCCACAGCATGACGTAGGCCACCGCGCCCAGGCCGCCGAACAGGATCGAGAACAGGAAGAACAGGCGGAAGAACACCGGGTCGAGCTCGAAGTACTCCCCGAGGCCGGCGCAAACGCCGGCGATCTTGCGGTCGTCGTGCGATCGATGCAGCTTTTTCATCGCTTGCTCACGATAGCGGTCACTGATGCGCCTGAATTTGACCCAAGTCAATGGCGGGGGCGAGTACGCGGGCCATCTTGGGGTACCGAGTCAAGGAGATACACGGTGACAGATTCGTTGCCCCAAGTGGGAGCGCCGGACCCCGAGCAGAACACCTCGCCCATCATCGACGAGGTGGAGTACGACGCGCCGGAAGCCACGCCCGGCGTCGAGACCGAGGCCCCGGTCTGCTACTTCAACGGCCAGGTATTCGCGCTCGGCGCGTACGTGCGCAGCGGCAGCGAGGTGCTGCAATGCGCCGAGCGCGGCGTCTGGGTGCGCATGGGCGAGCAGCGGCCAGGTCCTGCGCTGCGCTAGCGCCGCCGATCGAGGCTGACACGCCCGGCCGTCAGGTCCGCGTCAAGCTACGCCGCACTGCAGCGTGGCGCAACGTTGGCCAGAAATGGTTAACATGTAAAGGCAATGCCCAAGGTCATTCCCGAAACCCCGCCCGATTACGACCGCACGCGCATCATCGAGCGGCCCGACGGCGTGTACTGGCAGGACAAGGAGAGCGGGCGCGAGTACGGCCCGTTCGCGACGCTGCTCGAGGCCGTGCAGGACATGGAGATCGGGGGCGATCGCAGCCTGGAGGAGGGCGAGACGCTGGAAGAGGCCGAGGAGGAGATCGGCATCTCGGATTACCTCGACCCGGATACGGGCCAGCCCGCGGAGGACGGCGTCCCGCGCCTCGAGGACCACTGAACGGCCGCCGCGCGCGTCGCCGGCAGCAATCTCCGCATCGTTGATTTGCATCAAACTCGGCGGCCTGCGCCGCCCTAGCGTGGGCGCATGCACGCGCCCGCCAGCCCGCTGCTCACCGACCTGTACCAGCTCACCATGCTGCAGGCGTACTTCGAGCAGGACATGACCGAGACCGCGGTGTTCGAGCTCTTCGTGCGCAAGCTCCCACCCGGGCGCGAGTTCCTGGTGGCCGCGGGCCTGGAGCAGGCGCTCGACTACCTGGAGAACCTGCGCTTCGCGCCCGAGGACCTGGAGTGGGTCGCGCGCTCGGGGCACTTCAAGCCCGAGTTCGCCGCGCGGCTGGAGCGGCTGCGCTTCACCGGCGAAGTGCACGCGATGCCCGAGGGGACGCTGTTCTTTCCCGACGAGCCGATCGTGCGCGTGATCGCGCCGATGCCGGAGGCGCAGCTCGTGGAGACGCGGCTGCTCAATCTCCTGCACTTCCAGACCGTGATCGCCTCCAAGGCGGCGCACGTGCGCCGCGCGGCGCCGGGCAAGGGGCTGATCGACTTCGGGCTGCGCCGCGCGCACGGCGCGGAAGCCGGCCTGTTCGCCGCGCGCGCCGCCTACCTCGCGGGCTTCGACGGCAGCGCTACCGCGCTCGCCGCGCCGCGCTTCGGCATTCCCGTGTTCGGCACCATGGCGCACTCGTTCGTGCAGGCGCACGCCAGCGAGGCCGCGGCCTTCGCGCATTTCGCCGCCGCCTTCCCGAAGAACGCGGTGCTGCTGGTCGACACCTACGACACGCTCGAAGGCACGCGCCGCGCCGCGGCCACGCCGGGAAGGCTCAAGGGCGTGCGCCTGGACAGCGGCGACCTGGACGCGCTCGCGCGCGCGGCGAGAAAGATCCTCGACGACGCGGGGCAGCGCGAGGCGATCATCTTCGCCAGCGGCAACCTCGACGAAACGCGCATCGCGGCGCTGGTCGCGGCCGGCGCGCCGATCGACAGCTTCGGCGTGGGCACCGGCCTCACCACCTCGGCCGACGCGCCCTACCTCGACGCGGTCTACAAGCTGCAGGAGTACGCTGGGCGGCCGCGGCGCAAGCGCTCGACCGGCAAGGCGACCTGGCCGGGACGCAAGCAGGTGTGGCGCACGCTCGGGGAGGGCGGGCGCTTCGCGC
>JBFFZT010000462.1:0-2464 GCA_041568535.1 Burkholderiales bacterium
GAGCACGGCGTCGGCGGCCTTCTGCGCATTGCCTTGCCGCAGCAGCTCGTGCATCTCGCGGAACCGCTGCACCTGGCGCTCGCGCAACGGGCCGTCGCGCAGAAGGTCGATCAGCGCAGCCGCCAGCGCCGCGGGCGTCGCCCGGCCCTGGATCAGCTCGGGGACCAGCCGCTCGCCGGCGAGGATGTTCGGCATGCCGATGTACGGCAGGTACAGCATCTGGCGCTGCAGCGCCCAGGACAGGGGCGACTGGCGGTAGGTGATCACCATGGGCGTCTTGTGCAGCGCGGCCTCCAGCGTCGCCGTACCGCTCGCCACCAGCGCCAGATCGGCGGCGGCGAGCGCCTCATGCGAGTGGCCGAAGAGCATCGTCAGCGGCAGGTCGGTGCGCTCATGCGCGTGCAGCGTGGCCTCGAACAGGTCGCGCGTCTCACGCGTGGCGAGCGGACAGACGAAATGCACTTCCGGGACTTCCTGGCGAAACCGATGCGCGGCAAGGATGAAGGTCTCGGCCATGTGCTCGAGCTCGGAGCGCCGGCTGCCGGGCAGCAGCGCGACCACCAGCTTGCGCGAGGGCAGGCGCAGCTGCACCTTGGCCTCCGCCTTGTCGACTTTCAGCGGGATGATGTCGGCGAGCGGGTGGCCGACATAGGTGACCGGCAGGCCAGACCTCTCGTACAGCGCGGGCTCGAAGGGGAACATGGCCAGCAGGTGGGTTGCCGAGCGTGCCACGCGCCGCACGCGCCAGCGTCGCCAGGCCCAGACCGATGGGCTCACATAATGCACCGCCGGAATGCCGGCCTGCTTGACCCGGTATTCCAGGTCCAGGTTGAAGTCGGAGGCATCCACGCCGATGAATAGCCCCGGGCGCTGCTCCAGCAGGGCGTCGCCCAGGCGCCGGCGGATGCGCATGATCTCGCGGTAGTGACGCAGGGCTTCCACGTAGCCGCGCACCGCCAAACGGTCCATCGGCACGTCGACCTGGAAACCCTGCGCCGCCATGCGCGGCCCGCCGATGCCCGAGAAGCGCAGCTGCGGCCGGCGCGCCTTCAGCGCCGCGATCAAGTGGGCGCCGAGCTGGTCGCCCGAGGCCTCGCCGGCCACCATGGCGATGTGGTTCGCGCCCTCGCTCACGGC
Organism: Burkholderiales bacterium; assembly: GCA_041568535.1. Classification (GTDB taxonomy): domain Bacteria; phylum Pseudomonadota; class Gammaproteobacteria; order Burkholderiales; family SG8-39; genus JAABQT01. The sequence goes on from JBFFZT010000462.1 coordinate 1,138, forward strand.
GCTAGCGGATGAAGCCGCGCTTGGAGCGCGCCAGGAACTCGACCAGCGTCGCGACCTCCGGGCAGTCCGCGGCCTGGGCGATGAGCTCGCGCCGCGCCTCCTCCAGGCCCAACCCGGCCCGGTACAGCGTGCGATAGGCGCGCTTGATGCGGTTTATCGTCTCTGCACTGAAGCCGCGCCGGCGCAGGCCCTCGCTGTTGATGCCGTAAGGCTTCGCCATGTTGCCCGCGGCCATCACGTACGGCGGCAGGTCCTGCGGCAGGTAGGTGCCCATGCCGGTAAAGCTGTGCGCGCCGATGTGCACGAACTGGTGCACGAGCGTGGTCGCGCCCAGAATCGCCCAGTCGCCGACGTGCACATGGCCCGCGAGCTCACAGGCGTTGGCGAAGATGGTCTGGCTGCCGATCTGGCAGTCGTGCGCAAAGTGCACGTAGGCCATGATCCAGTTGTCGTTGCCGACGCGCGTCACGCCGGCGTCGCGCGCAGTGCCGCGGTTGATGGTGACGTATTCGCGGATCGTGTTGCCGTCGCCGATCTCGACCGCCGTGTCCTCGCCGGCATACTTCTTGTCCTGCGGCGGCGCACCGATGGAGGCGAACTGGTAGATGCGGTTGTTGCGACCGACGCGCACCCGCCCGTCCAGCACCACGTGCGGTCCGATCCAGCAACCCTCGCCCACCTCAACGTGCTCGCCGAGGATCGAGTAGGCCCCGACCGTCACGCCGGGCGCGAGCTTCGCGCCCGGATGCACCAGGGCCGTGGCGTGGACCTGCGCTGCGCTCACCCCTGCCCCTGGATGCGCTCGGTGCACAGGATCACCGCCTCGGTCGCCACCGCGCCGTCGACGCGCGCCACGCAGGCAAACTTCCAGATCATCTTCTTGTGCGCGAGGATCGTGACCTCGATCTCGAGGCGGTCGCCGGGAACCACCGGCTTCTTGAAGCGCGCCTCGTCGATGCCGGCGTAGTAGTACACGGTGTTCGCGTCGGGCTTGTCGCCGCGCGTGCGGAACACGAGGATGCCCGCCGCCTGCGCCATCGCCTCGAGGATCAGCACCCCCGGCATGATCGGCCGCCCCGGGAAGTGCCCGGTGAAATGCGGCTCGTTGTTGGTCACGTTCTTTAGCGCGAGGATGCGCTTGCCCGGCTCGCATTCGAGCACGCGGTCGATCATCAGCAGCGGATATCGCTGCGGCAGGTACTCGAGGACTTGCAGCGCATCCATCGCGGTCATCAGCGTTTCTTCCTTTGTTTGCCGCGCTTCTCGAGGGCGCCGAGGCGTCCGTCAAGTTCGGTCAGGTGCCGCAGCAGCGCGGCGTTGCGGACCC
>JBFFZT010000463.1:0-2456 GCA_041568535.1 Burkholderiales bacterium
GACCGCGCCGAGGCGTTCAAGGCGGCCGACCGCGTGCGCAGCGAGTTCGTGCTGCGCGTCACCGGCCGCGTGCGCGCGCGGCCCGAGGGCACGGTCAATCCGAACCTGCCGTCGGGCGCCGTCGAAGTGCTGGCCGACACCGTCGAGATCCTCAACCCGTCGGCGCCGCCGCCGTTCCAGGTCGACGAAGACAACCTCTCGGAGGCGGTGCGGCTCGAGCACCGCGTGCTCGATCTGCGGCGCGCGCCGATGCAGAAGAACCTGCGCCTGCGCCACCGCGCGGCGTCGGCAGCGCGCGCCTTTCTCGACGCGCACGGCTTCATCGACATCGAGACCCCGGTGCTCTACAAGTCCACGCCGGAGGGCGCGCGCGAGTTCCTGGTGCCCTCGCGCCTGCACGACGGCCATTTCTACGCCTTGCCGCAGAGCCCGCAGCTGTTCAAGCAGCTGCTGATGATCGCCGGGTTCGACCGCTACTACCAGATCGTGAAATGCTTCCGCGACGAGGACCTGCGCGCCGACCGGCAGCCCGAGTTCACGCAGATCGACGTCGAAACCTCGTTCCTGGACGAGGCGGCGATCCGCGCGCTGATGGAGCGGCTGGCGCGGCACCTGTTCCAGGAGGCGCTGGGCGTCGCGCTGCCGGACCCGTTCCCGGTCATGCGCTACGAGGACGCGATGCGCGACTACGGCGTCGACAAGCCGGACCTGCGCGTGCCGCTCAAGCTCGCCGAGCTGACCGACGTGATGAAGGATGTGGACTTCAAGGTGTTCTCGGGCCCGGCGAACGCCGCCGACGGCCGCGTCGCGGGCCTGTGCGTGCCCGGTGGCGGCGCGCTGACGCGCGGCGAGATCGATGCGTACACCGAGTACGTGAAGACCCTGGGCGCCAAGGGCCTTGCCTGGATCAAGGTCAACGAGCGCGCCAAAGGCGCCGACGGACTGCAGTCGCCGATCGTCAAGAATCTGCACGCCAAGGCGCTGGCGGCGATCCTCGAGCGCAGCGGCGCTGCCGACGGCGACCTCATCTTTTTCGCCGCCGACAAGGCGGCGGTGGCAAACGCCTGCCTCGGCGCGCTGCGCCAGCGCATCGGCCACGAGCGTGGGCTCGCCGAGAAGGGCTGGCGGCCGCTCTGGGTGGTGGACTTCCCGATGTTCGAGTACGACGAGGAAACGAAGCAGTGGAAGGCGCGCCACCACCCGTTCACCAGCCCCAAGGACGGCCACGAGCAGTACCTCGAGTCGGCGCCGGAGAAGGCCTACGCCAAGGCTTACGACATGGTCCTGAACGGCTGGGAAATCGCCGGCGGCTCGGTGCGCATCCACCGCCAGGAGATCCAGCAGCAGGTATTCCGCGGGCTGAAGATCTCCGCCGAGGAGCAGCGCGCGAAATTCGGCTTCCTGCTCGATGCGCTGCAGTACGGCGCGCCGCCGCACGGCGGCATCGCCTTCGGCTTCGACCGGCTGGTCACCCTGATGGCCGGCGCGGACGCGATCCGCGACGTGATTGCCTTCCCGAAGACGCAGCGCGGGCAGGACCTGCTCACCGGCGCGCCCACCGCGGTCACCGAGCGGCAGTTGCGCGACCTCCACATCCGGCTGCGCAACCCGCCGCAGTGAGGCTGGCGTGGGCGCTCGTCCTGGCGCTTGCGGCAGGCGCCTGCTCGGGCGAGATCGCGCTCGCCGAGCTGCCGCCCGAGGCGCGCCAGACGCTGGCGCTGATCAAGGCGGGCGGTCCGTTTCCCTACGCGCGCGACGGCGCGACCTTCCACAATCGCGAGGGCCTGCTGCCGGCACGCGGGCGCGGCTACTATCGCGAATACACGGTGCGCACGCCGGGTGCGCGCGACCGCGGCGCCCGGCGTATCGTGGCGGGCAGGGACGGCGAGTACTACTACACGCACGACCACTACCGGACGTTCAGGCGCATTCGCGAATAGGCCATGAGTAAGCTTGCGAAAAGGCTGTGCGACCCGGTGCGCTCGGGCGTGTATCGCACGCGGCAGAGCGCGGAAGTCGAGGATGCGGTGCGCGGCACACGGCTCGACCTCGCGCGCGCCGACCTCGCCGGCGCCGACGACAAGGAGGCGCTGCTCGAGCGGCTGGCGCAGGCGCTCGGCTTTCCGGCGTGGTTCGGCGGCAACTGGGATGCGCTCGAGGATTGCCTCGGCGATCTGGGCTGGCGCGCCGGGGAAGGCCACGTCTTTCTCCTCGCCGGGTACGAGGACCTGCCGGCCGACGATCTGGGCGTGCTGCTCGACGTGCTCTCGGCGAGCGCCGCGTACTGGGCGGAGCGCGGCAGGCCGTTCTTCGCGGTGTTCGTCGACCCGCGGCACACCCTCGCCCTGCCCGAGCTTTTTCGCCACCGGCCGGCGTGAGCGCCAAGCTGCCGGAATCGGTGCTGGTGGTGATCCACACGCCGGATCTGCAGGTGCTGCTGCTGGAGCGCGCGCAGC
>JBFFZT010000464.1:0-2451 GCA_041568535.1 Burkholderiales bacterium
AGTTTCGCCGCGCCTGCCTGCGACACGCCGATCACGCTGGTGCGCTTCTGGAAGTCGTACACGCCGAGGGGCGAGGAAAAGCGCGCCGTGCCGGCGGTCGGCAGCACGTGGTTCGGACCGGCGCAATAGTCGCCGATCGCCTCCGAGCTGTAGCCGCCGAGGAACACCGCGCCCGCGCGCGTCAGGCGGGGCAGCCAGCGGTCGGGATCCCCGACCAGCAGCTCGAGGTGCTCGGGCGCGATCCGGTTGGCGACCTCGCAGGCCTCCTCGATGTCGCGCGTGAGGATGAACGCCCCGCGCGCCTTGAGCGAGGCCCCGATGACCTTCTTGCGCGCCATGTCCGGCAGGAGTTTGCCGACCGCGGCCTCCACCGCGCCGAGATAGGCTGCGTCGGGCGACAGCAGAATGGCCTGCGCGGACTCGTCGTGCTCGGCTTGCGAGAAGAGGTCCATCGCCGTCCAGTCGGCCGGCACCGAGCCGTCGGCGATGACGAGGATCTCCGAGGGCCCGGCGACCATGTCGATGCCCACCTCGCCGAACACCTGGCGCTTGGCTTCGGCCACGTACGCGTTGCCCGGGCCGACGATCTTGTCCACGCGCGGGATCGACCGGGTGCCGTAGGCGAGCGCGGCGATCGCCTGCGCGCCGCCGACGCGGATCACCCGGTCCACCCCCGCGAGCGCCGCCGCCGCCAGCACCAGCGGGGTGGGATTCGGGCACGTCATGACGAGCTCGCCTACGCCGGCCACCTTGGCCGGCACCGCGTTCATCAGCACCGAGGACGGGTAAGCCGCCTTGCCGCCGGGCACATACAGCCCGACGCGCGCGAGCGCGCTGATCCTTTGCCCGAGGCGCGTGCCGTCGGCGTCCGTGAACTCCCAGGACTGCTGCAGCTGCTTCTCGTGGAAGGCGCGGATGCGCTCGTGCGCGGCGCGCAGCGCCCGCGCCTGCTCGGCGGGGATGGCGTCGGCGAGGTCCGCCGTGACGGCGAATTGCTTCGGCACGAAGCCGTCGAACTTCTTCGTGTAGGCGCGCACCGCCGCATCGCCGCGCTTGCGCACGTCGGCGAGGATCCTGCGCACGGTCTTCTGCACCGCCGGATCCTGCGCCGCGTCGTAGCGCGTGAGGGCCGCGAGCTTGCGCTCGAAGCCGGCGTCCGTGGTCTTCAGCCGGCGCAGCTTCACGCCCGCGCCGCCTTCGCGAAGGCGTCGATCAGCGGCTGCAGCTCGGCGCGCCGCGTCTTCAGCGCCGCCTGGTTGACGATGAGCCGTGCCGATACCGGCAGGATCTCCTCCACCGCGACGAGCTTGTTGGCCTGCAGCGTCTTTCCCGTCGACACCAGGTCGACGATGGCGTCGGCGAGGCCCAAGATCGGCGCCAGCTCCATCGAGCCGTAGAGCCGTATCAGGTCGACGTGCACGCCCTTGTCGGCGAAGAACGCGCGCGTGGTGCGCTCGTACTTGGTGGCGACGCGCAGGCGCGCGCCCTGCTGCACGGCGCCCGCGTAGTCGAAGCCGTTTCTTACCGCCACCATCATGCGGCAACGCGCGATGCCCAGATCGAGCGGCTGGTACAGGCCTTCGCCGCCATGCTCTTCGAGCACGTCGCGGCCGGCGATGCCGAGGTCGGCGGCGCCGTGCGCGACGTAGGTGGGGGTGTCGGCCGCGCGCACGATGATCAGGCTCACGTCGCGGCGCGCGGTGGGAACGACGAGCTTGCGGGAGCGCTCCGGGTCTTCCCTAGGCGCGATGCCGGCGCGCGCCAGCAGCGGCCCCGTTTCCTCGAGGATCCGTCCCTTGGACAGCGCGATGCCGATGCCGGTCATGAGGCAAATGAAAAAAGGCCCCGTAGGGCCCCTCCCGCTTGATTCGGAACGGGATTTTACCGCACCCGGGCAATCGTGGCGCCGAGAGCCGCGAGCTTGCGCTCGAGGCCCTCGTAGCCGCGATCCAGGTGGTAGATGCGGTCGATGAGGGTTTCGCCCTGCGCCGCGAGCCCCGCCACCACCAGGCTTGCGGAGGCGCGCAGGTCGGTCGCCATCACCGCGGCCCCCTGCAGCCGCTCCACGCCCCGCACCACCGCCGTGTTGCCCTGGATGGCGATGTCGGCGCCCAGGCGCTGCAGCTCCAGGGCGTGCATGAAGCGGTTCTCGAAGATGGTCTCGGTGATCATGCCGGTGCCCGCGGCGATGCAGTCGAGCGCCATGAACTGCGCCTGCATGTCGGTGGCAAATCCCGGGTAGGGCGCGGTCGTCAGGCTCACCGCCCGCGGTCGGGCGTCCATCTCGATGTCGATGCTGTCGGCACCCAGCGCGATGCGCGCGCCGGCCTCCACCAGCTTTTCCACCGTCGCCCCGAGCGTCTGCGGCGCGGCGCCGGTCAGCTTCACCTTGCCGCCCGCCGCCGCCACCGCGGCCAGGTACGTCCCCGTCTCGATGCGGTCCGGCATCAC
>JBFFZT010000465.1:0-2445 GCA_041568535.1 Burkholderiales bacterium
GGCGATGAAGGCGCCCGCCCCGGCGCCCTCGGTCGGCGTGAAAAATCCGAACCAGATGCCGCCCAGCACCGTGACCACGACGAGCACGATGCCGAGGGTGCTGATTGCCAGCGACCACGGGTCGACCGCTTCGCCCTCGTCCTGCGGCGCGGCGGCGCGGCCCGCGCCCACCGTTTCCGGGCGCAGGATCGCCGTGGCGAGGATGTAGAGGCAGAACATGCCCGCGACCAGCAGGCCCGGAACCACGCCGGCGAGAAACAGCGCGCCGATCGACTGCTCGGTGAGAATGCCCCAGACGATCATCAGCACGCTTGGCGGGATCAGCATGCCGAGGCACGAGGAGCCGGCGATCGCGCCGAGCGCGAAGCCGCGGCTGTAGCCGTGGCGCTTCATCTCCGGGTAGGAGATGCGCGAAAAAGCGGCCGCCGAGGCGATGCTCACGCCCGTCACCAGCGAAAACAGCGCGTTGCCGAGCACGGTGGCGAGCGCGAGCCGCCCGGGGAGCCGCCGCAGCCCGCGGTTGATGCCGCGGTAGACGTCGGTGACCGCCCCCGAGCGGGCGATGAACTCGCCCATCAGCATGAACAGCGGGATCACCGCGAACACGTAGTCGCGCAGCGCCTCGTAGGCGGTGCTCGCCAGCATGCGCTCGACGACGCCGAAGCTGCCGGTGACGAGGAAGATGCCGAGCGCGCTCGCGATGCCGAGGGCCACCGCAATGTGCACGCCGAGCAGCACCAGCACCACCAGACTGACGAGCAGCACTACGGCAATGTCGACTTCGAACACCGCTCAGCCTCCCCGACGCTTGCTCAGCCGCCCGTCGGCCCGGCGTCCTCGAAACCGAAGACATCGATCAGGGCGGCGACGGCGTAGTTCACGATGGCGAGCGCAGCGCCGACCAGGATCATGAAGCGCGTCGGCCACACCGGCACGCGCAGCGCGCCCTCGCCCCAGAACTCGCTCGTGTTCCAGGCATACAGCGCCGGGTCGATGGTGCCGCGCAGAATCATGAGGAAAAGCGCGGCGCCCAGGACATAGCCCACGGCGAGCGTGATGCGCCGCAGCAGCCGCGGCATCGCCAGCAGCAGGGTGTCCGAGCGCAACATCGAATGGCTGCGGATCGCGTACCCCAGCTGCAGGTACACGATCATCACGATCGAGCTGATGACGACCTCGCGCACGCCGGGAATCGCGGCGCCGACCAGGTTGTTGGCGAAGATGTCGGCGACGATCAGCAGCGACAGTCCCAGCGCCCAGAAGGCCGCCAGGACCATCAGGAACTTCGACAGCTGGTCGCTGAGGCGGATCAGGTAGCGCACGAACGCGCTACTTGATCTCGTAGCGGTACGGCCACTTGTGCCCGTGCTTCTCCGCCGCCTCCAGCGTGAGCTTGAGGATCTGCGTCGCCGGCAGGCCCTTCGCGTCCAGCTCGCGCGCCATCGACGGCGGCCAGTCCTTGAGCGCCCTGGCCCACTCGGCGCGCACCGCGTCGTCGATGCTGTTGACCGCGATCAGGCCGCGCAGCGTCTTGATGTCGCGCTCGTAGCGCGCGCGGTTCACCTTGCCCACCTCCTCCTCGAAGTCCTTCGCCGTCTCGAGCAGGATGGCCTGCACGTCCGCGGGCAGGCGTTTCCAGGTGTTCATGTTGATGGTGAGGCCGTGCCAGGTGATGGTGCCGAAGCCGATCAGCGTGTAGAACGGTCCGACCTCGTGCAGCTTGAGGTTGACCCACGCGCTCGGGAACATGATCCAGCCGTCGTAGACGCGCGTCTGCATGCTGGTGTAGGCCTCGGGCAGCGAGCTCTGCACCGGGGTGACGCCGGCGTACTTCAGCCAGTTGAGGTTGAGCCCCGCGCCGGCGATGCGGCGACCGGTGAGCTCCTTGAGCGATTTCCACTCGAAGTTGGTGCCGAGGTTGTAGCTCGCGTCGGTGATGCGCGCGAGCAGCTTCTGGTTGAACTTCTCCTCGAACACGCTGGTCAGGTACGGCACCTTGGCGTAGACGTCCTGCGCCACGCGCAGGCTGTCGATCGAGTCGACCGGGCCGAACGGCAGCATCACCTGGAACGCGTGCATCGGCAGGTTGGCCGGCTCGAAGCAGAAGCAGAAGCCGCCGATGTCGACGATGCCGTCGCGCACGCCGCCGAGGGTCTCGTAGACCTTGACGATCGAGCCGCCGTAGCCCTCGACCCACTGGATCTTGTGCGGGGTCTTCGCCTCGACGCGCTTTTGCAGCTCGACCTGGAAGTAGTCCTTCATCTGGCCCGCGTACACCACCGCCGGCGGGTGCCCGGTGGCGATGCGCAGGCGGAACGTATCCGCCATGCCAGCCGCCGACCACGCCAGGGCGAGCATGGATGCTGCAACGGCGAGTTTCGTCGCTTTCATGTCCTCTCCTCCCCTCGTTCGCGGGATCAGGCGGCCGCTTTTTCCTTCGGCGCC
>JBFFZT010000466.1:0-2431 GCA_041568535.1 Burkholderiales bacterium
GCGTACTTGCGGTTCTCGGCCGCGAAGCGCGACTCGAGGTGCGCAACCTGCGCCGGCGTCAGGCGGTCGAGGAAGTCGCCGAGCTCGGCGCCGGCACGACGCAACCCGGCGCGCGCCTGCGCCCGTACGGCATCGTACCCCCAATCCAGGTCCTCCCGCGACGCGCCGCGCTCGAGCCGCGCCACCGCCTCCTCGGCGAGGCGCGCGTACTGCGGCAGCGCCTCGGCGCGGTGCCAGCCGAGGAACGCGTCGATGCGCGCGTCGAGCTCCCACGTCTGTCCGGCGTCCAGGTCGAGGAAGCGGCCCGCCTGCCAGCGCAGCCAGGTGTCGGCGTTGTTGTAGGCGAAGCCGAGCGCGCTGCAGCCCGCGACGAGCGCGACGAGGCACAGGGCTGCGAGCCGCGCTTTCACCAGTAGGTCTCCACCGTGATGTGCCCGGGCGCGCGGCGCCGGTGCTTGCGCATGCCGCGCGCCTCGAGCGCTGCGGTGACGTCGGTGACCATCGCGGGATTGCCGCACAGCATGACGTGCGAGCGCGCGGCGTCGAGTTCGACGCCGGCCGCCTGCTCGAGCCGGCCGTCGCCGAGCGCCTGCGGCACGCGGCCGCCGAGCGCGCCGTCCATGGCCTCGCGGCTGACGAAGGCGACGAAACCGAACTTGTCGCCGCGCGCGCGCGCCACTTCGCCGATCGTCTCGCGGTACGCCTGGTCCGCGGCAGTGCGCGTGGCGTGCACCAGCGTAACGCGCGCGAAGCGCTGCCAGGGCGCGTCCGTGCGCAGGATCGACAGGAATGGCCCGAGCCCGGTGCCGGTGGCGATGAGCCAGAGGTTCGCGGCCTCGGGCACCTCGCGCAGCACGAGAAAGCCCGCCGGGTTCGGCGCCACGTGCACCGCGCCGCCGGCCTCGAGCGCGGCGAGGCGCGGCGACAGCGGCCCCGCTTCGACCACGTTGTAATAGAACTCGAGCGGCTCGGTGCCCGGCGCGTTGACCAGCGAATAGGGCCGCGCGACGCGCTCGCCGTCGATGTCCAGCGCGAGCTTGGTGAACTGGCCGGCCTCGAAGCGGCCGAGCGGCGCCCGGACCTGCAGGCTGCACAGCCGGCCGGTCCAGCGCGTCTGGCCGACCACCCGGCCTTCGAGCCATTTGCTCATGGGGCGGTCGATTATAGCGGCCGCCGCCCGCGGCTCAGGCGATAGCCGGCGCCTTGGCGCTGCTGCGCTTTTCCCAGGCCTCCTGTGCCGCGCCGAGGATGCCCTTGGGCAGGAAGATGATGAACAGCACCAGCATCAGGCCGTAGAGCGTGGTGTCCAGGCCGTGGATGTCGTGCCCGAGCGCAAGCCGCAGGCCTTCGGCGAGCAGCAGCGTGAAGGCCGCGCCCACCGTCGGCCCGAAGCGCACGAACATGCCGCCGGCGATCGCCCCGAACACCATCTGCAGGCTGATGCCGATGCCCGAGACCGTCTCCGGGTTCACGTACTGCTGGTACTGCGCGTAGAGCACGCCGGCGGCGCAGGTGACGAGCGCCGAGATCATGGTGATGCCGAGCTTGAGGCGCGTGACGCTCATGCCGACCGAGGCCGCGGCGTCCTCCTCCTGGCTGATCGCCTGCAGCGCGAGGCGCGCCATCGAGCGATCCACGCGCGTCCAGATCCATAGGCCAATCAGCCAGCAGCCGAACACGATGTAGAACCAGACCGTCTTGGAGGGAAACTGCATCGCCCAGACCGAGTAGTCGGCCTGCTGCAGGGCGGTGGTGGGCGTGACGCCGAGCGAGCCCCCGGTCTGGTCCCGCAGCGCGACGATGATCAGGCGCGTCACCTCGGAGAGCGCGAGCGTGACCAGCGCGAAGTAGTGCCCCACGATCTTGAAGCGGAAGCACGGGTAGCCGATGAGGAACGCGACGATCGCCGCCACCGCGAGCGCGAGCGGCAGGCCCATCCAGGGCGACAGGCCCCAGTGGTTCCAGGCCATCACCACCACGTAGGCGCCGATGCCGAAGAACGCGCCGTGCCCGAGGCTGACGAGGCCGAGGCGCCCCATGATCGCCCAGCCGGTGTAGGCGAAGCCCCACAGCAGGCACAGGATCAGCAGGTGCAGCGGATAGTTGCCCATGCCCGTCAGCGGCGCCAGCGCGAGGGCGACGATCACGATCCAGCGCAAATTCGCGGCCACGCTACTTGCCTCCCAGGATGCCCTGCGGGCGCCAGAACATCACGCAGATGAAGAACGAGAACGCGAGCACGTAGCCCCATTCGATGTGCAGGAAGAACCCGCCCACCGAGATGAACTGCGCGAAGATGAACGCGGCGATGAAGCCGCCGACCATGTTGTCGAGGCCGCCGAGCACGCACACCATGAAGGTGATCGGCCCGAACGAGAGCCCGATCGCGGGGTGGATGTCGTACTGCAGCACCAGCAGGCAGGCCGCAAGC
>JBFFZT010000467.1:0-2424 GCA_041568535.1 Burkholderiales bacterium
ACGCGTAGCGGCCGAGGGCGAGCGAGCGCGCCGTATTACCGATGCGCTCGACGTTGAAACCGGCGATCTGTTTCTTGAAGCCCCCGGGCCCGAGGAGCACGTTCTCGTGCGGCACGCGCACGTCCTCGAAATGGATCTCGACCCACTCTTCGCCCGACATGAAGCGCGAGGGCTTGCCGAGCGTCACGCCCTTCCAGCCCGGCTCGATCAGCACCGAGCCGATGCCGCCCACACCGGGCCCGTAGCGCACGTAGGCGAGGATCACGGACGCGTAGGGACCGTGGGTCGAGAACACCTTGCTGCCGGTGACGCGATAGCCGTCGCCGTCGGGCGTGGCGCTGGTCTTCAGGTCGGTGACCGCCGAGCCCGCCTCGGGCTCGCTCATGCCGAGGCACATCACCGTTTCGCCGGCGAGGATCGGCGCGAGGTACCTCTTCTTCTGCCCGGGGCTGCCGAACTCGGCGAGCACGCGCACCGGGCCGAAGTTGCCCGCCTGCACCACGTCGGCGCTCCTCGGGCAGACCGAGGCCACCGCCTCTATGGCGAGCACCGCGTCCATCAGCGTGCCGCCCTGCCCGCCGTCGGCCCCGGCCATCGTGATGCCGAGCAGGCCCTGCTTGGCCATCAGGCGCGCGACGTCGAAGGGGTGCGCCGAGTCGTGCGCGCGCGCCACCGCGCCGGCGGCGAGGTGCTTCTGCGCGAAGCCGCGCACGCTGTCGCGAAAGAGGCGCTGCTCCTCGCTCAGCGTGAAGTCCATGCTCAGGCGGCGATCGCCGCGCCGCTCCCGATCAGGTCCTCGATTTCCTTCTTGCCGAACCCGAACTCGGCCAGCACCTCGCGCGTGTGCTGGCCGAAGAGCGGCGCCGGACGCCGCACTTTGCCCGGCGACGCGGAGAGCTTGATCGGCAGGCCGATGGCGCGCGTACGGCCCGCCTTCGGGTGCTCGAGCTCGACCACCATCTCGCGCGCGATCGCGTGCGGATCCTGGAACACCTGCGCGATCGAGTTGATCGGCCCGCAGGGCACGCCCGCGGCATCGAGCAGCGCCAGCCATTCGCTCACCGTCTTCGCGGCGAGCTTCTCGTTCATCGCCGCCACCAGCGCGGGCAGGTTGTTCATGCGCTGCGTGTTGTTGAGGAAGCGCGCGTCCTCGATCCACTCCGGCGCGCCGAGCACGCGCGCCATGCGCTGCCAGTTCGCCTGGTTGGCGCCGCCGATGGTGAGCCAGCCGTCCTTGGCGTGGAAGGCCTGGTAGGGCGCGGACAGGGGATGCGCCGAGCCGCCCGGGCCCGGGTTCTCGCCGGTCGCGAAGTGCATGGCCGCCTGCCAGTAGGTCTGCTGGATGCCGGCTTCGAACAGCGACGTGTCCACCATTTGTCCCTTGCCGGTCTTCAGGCGGTGCACGTAGGCGGACACCACGCCGAGCGCGGCCAGCATGCCGCCGTTGATGTCGCACACCGGGCTGCCGACCTTGGCGGGCGGGCGACCCGGCTCGCCGGTGATCGCCATCAGGCCCGACATGCCCTGCGCGATGAGGTCGTAGCCGCCCTTGTCGGCATAGGGCCCGGTGCGGCCGTAGCCGGAGATCGAGCAGAAGATGATCCCGGGGTTGATCTTCTTCAGCGTCGCGTAGCCGACGCCGAGCTTCTCCAGCGTGCCCTTGCGGTAGTTCTCGGTGAGGACATCGGCCTTGGCCGCCATGCGCTTCAGCGCCTCCTGCGCGGCCGGCAGCTTGAGATTCAGGGCGATGCCGCGCTTGTTGCGGTTCATGGCCATGAACGCCGCCGATTCGCCGTTGACGGAAGGGCGGTCCATGCTACGCGTGTCGTCGCCGCCCGGGATGCGCTCGACCTTGATCACGTCGGCGCCGAGGTCGGCGAGCAGCATGCCGCAGGTCGGGCCCGCCATGATCTGGGCGAGCTCGAGCACCTTGACGCCGGCGAGCGGGCCGACCTTAGCGGCCGTGGAACTGGGGCGCGCGCTTGGCGAGGAACGCCGCGGCGCCTTCCTTGAAGTCTTCCGTTTCGAAGCAGGCATAGCTTTCGTCGTACTCCTCTTCAGTCAGCGGCCGCGGATCGGCCAGGCGCCGCGCGAACTTCTTGTGCCAGCGCGCCACCAGCGGCGCGCCTTCCGCGATGCGCCGCGCGGTGGCGTAGGTCTCATTCTCCACCTCGTCGTCGGCGACGACGCGATTGACGAGGCGCTTGGCCAGCGCTTCCTCGGCGCCGAACACGCGGCCCTCGAGCAGGATCTCGAGCGTCGTCGCACGGCCCACCAGCGCGATGAGCGCCGCCATCTCGTCGTAGGCGACGACCAGGCCGAGCTTCTTGATCGGCACGCCGAAGCGCGCCGATGCGCCGGCGATGCGCAGGTCGCACAGCGCGGCGAGCTCCAGCCCGCCGCCGACGCAGGCGCCGTGGATCA
>JBFFZT010000468.1:0-2404 GCA_041568535.1 Burkholderiales bacterium
CGAACACGATCATGTCGCTCGCGCGGGCCTCGGACCAGTGCAGGCCGAAGGGCAGGATGAGGTAGCGGTCGTCGCGCCCCGGCGCCGTCACCGTGAAGTGGTTGTCGATGCCTTCCTCGAGCTCGTCCCGCACCGCGAGGCGGTGCGCCGCGGCGAGGTGGACCTTCGCTTCGCGCACCGGATCGACGGCGCGCGGCGCTGCAATCGAATGTACGGACATGGCGGGTCTCCGTTTCAGGCCGGGGACAGAATGTGGATCACGCGGTTGGCGATCATCTCCTTCACTTTGGCGGCGTAGGCGGCCATGTGCGGCGCGGCGGCGTGCGCCTTCAGCGCGTCCATGCTTTCCCACTTCTCGACGAAGACGAATGTGTCGGCACCGTACTTCGTCTGCATCTGCGGCGCGGGATCGGCATCGACGGCCAGGTTGTATTCGATGCAGCCTTTCTCGGCCCGTACGGCAGCCAGGTTGGCGCGCGCGTGCTGCAGGATGTTGTCGCGCATTCCGGATTTGGCGGTGATGACGGCGATGACGTGAACCATGCGTTTCCCCTTCTTCAGGCGACCTTGGTGAGCTTTTGCAGCGAGCGCAGGCCCTTGGGGATGCCTTGCTCGGGATACAGGCGCGGGAACTCAGTGTAGCTCACCTCGCCGACGTAGATGTCGCCGCGCGAGTCAACGGCGAGGCCGTGGGGCGCGATGAACTTGCCGGTCTCCAGCCCCGGGCCCTCCGCGCCGCCCAGGCGCGCGACGAGCTTGCCCTTCGGGTCGACGATCGACAGGCGCGGCCCGAGGTTGGGGTGGTTGCGGTTGATGTTCATGCCGGGCCCGAGCTCGCCGATGATGAACTGCAGCTGCTTCCCGCGGCAGCAGTACAGGCCGCAGGGCCGGTGCATGTTGTTCCACTGCGTCTCGTACTTGCCGTGGGCGTCGAACACCTGCACGCGATGGTTCTCGCGGTCGGCCACGTACACCCAGCCGTCGGCGTCTGTGACGATGTTGTGCACCACGTTGAACTGGCCGGGATCGCTCCCGGGCTCGCCCCAGGACAACAGCAGCTTTCCGTCGGGCGAGTACTTGTGCACCTTCGCGTTGCCGTAGCCGTCGCTCACGTAGATCTCGCCCTTGGGCGAGAGCGCGGTGTGCGTGCAGCGGTGAAACGGCTTGCCGCTCATGAAGGGCGCGGCCTTGCCCGGCACGCCCAGCTCGAGCAGCACCTTGCCCTCGGGCGTGCACTTCCTAACGAAGTGGCCGCCGTCGTCGGTGAGGTACAGCGTGTCGTCGACGTCGATGTGCAGGCCGTGCGCGCGCGGGTAGCTGCCTTCGCCCCAGGAGCGCAGGAAGTTGCCGTCGCGGTCGAACACGATCATCGGGTGCTCGCCGCGGTTGAAGACGTAGACCTGGTCCTTGCGGTCGCAGGCGACCGCCGCCACGTCCTTGAACTCCCAGCCGTCGGGCAGCTTCGCCCAGTCCTCCACCACGCGGTAGCGGTGCTCGCCGCTGCCCAGAACCGTAGACATCAGCCTCCCTTTCCGAAAATCACCAGGCGATCGCGAACGCGGGAAAGCATTCGGCCTTCGCGCCGCGCGGATCGCAGCCCGCTTCGATCAGGCCCGTGTCCGCGTCGAACGCGGCGCAGGACACGAAGCCTTCCGTCCAGTCCGGCGCCACGTCCAGATCATGGCCGCGCCGGCGCAACTCGTCCAGCACTTCGGCGCCGAAGCGCGGCTCGATGCGCACGCGGTTGGGCTCGGCTGCGTGCGGCGCAAAGAACCCCGGCGTGTGCTCGGACGACAGCCGCGGGGCCTCGATCGCCTCGGGGATCGTCATGCCGAACACCGCGCGACACAGGTAGAACTGCAGCAGCCACTGCCCCTGGTTGTCGCCGCCCATGGTGCCGAAGGCCATCCAGGGCTTGCCGTTCCTGAACGCCATCGACGGCGTGAGCGTGGTGCGCGGGCGCTTGCCGGGGGCGACCACGTTGGGGTGGTGCGCGGGCTCCACGTAGAAGGTCATCATGCGCGTCGAAAGCGGAAAGCCGAGCGGCTCGATCACTTCCGCCGAAGAGATCCACGCGCCGCTCGGCGTGAACGAGGCCATGTTGCCCTTCGCGTCCACGGCGTCGACGTGCACCGTGCCCGGGCCCCAGTCCTTGGGCGTAAGCCGGTGCTGCGCGGGGAGGAGCGCGGAATTCTTCCACGCGTCGCCCGGGCGCAGCTCCCGGCTCGCGCGCTGCATGTCGATGAGCGCCGCGCGCCGTTTTGCGTACTCGGCAGAAAGCAAGACGTCCGCGGGCACTTTGGCAAGCGCCGGGTCGCCGTAGTACTGCTCGCGGTCGGCGTAGGCGAGCTTCATCGCCTCCACCAGCAGGTGGCAGTAGTCCGGCGTGCCAAAGCCGATTCTC
>JBFFZT010000469.1:0-2403 GCA_041568535.1 Burkholderiales bacterium
CGCGCATCACGCCGACACCGATGCGCTGCTCGCTTCGCTGAAGATTCCGTACGTCCTGACCTGGGCCTTGGACCGCTCACCCGCGCACCCGAGCATCGGATTCGACAACCGCGCCGCCGGGCGCCTTATGGCCGAGTACCTGCTCGAGCTCGGTCATCGCCGCTTCGGCATGATCTCGGGCGTGACTGCCGGCAACGACCGGGCGCGCGACCGCGTAGCCGGTGTGCGCGCCGCGCTAAGACGCGCCGGCGTCGTGCTCGAGCACGTCGTGCAGGCGCCCTACACGCTGCAGGCCGGCCGCGAAGCGCTCGCCAGCCTGATCGCCAAGTCGCGCCCGAGCGCAGTGCTTTGCGGCAACGATGTATTGGCGATCGGCGCGATTCAAGAGGCGCAGCGCCTTGGTCTTTCCGTGCCGTCCGACTTCTCGGTGACCGGGTTCGACGACATGGAGATCGCCACCGTGATCTCGCCGCCACTCACGACCGTCCGCTTTCCTATCGCCGAGATCGGCGCCGAAGCAGCGCGTCACCTCATCGCCCGCATGGGCGGCGGCTCGTTCCCGCCCCGCCTCGAGCTGCCGATCGAGCTGGTGGTGCGGGGCTCGACCGCCAAGCCCTCGCGTCGCTGAGCTCAGCGTACCGCGCGCGCCTCGATCAGCTCTCGGAGCGGGGCCGGAAGCAACGCGCGCAGGCGCAAAGACCATTGCGTCTCGCGCCGCTGCCACCACACGCCGAGCGCGATGATCGCCAGGCCCACGGCGGTGAGCGCGAAGGGAAAGATCAGGCTGTCCTTGAACACGCGCCAGGACAGGTGCCCGAGGTATCCCGCTACGCCCAGACCACCGAACACGGCGAATACACGCCGTCCGATGAGCGCGCCGACGAGGATCATGCCGACGTTGATCATGCAGTAGATGAACTTATTGAGCTCGGAATCCGAGCGCATGAGCGAGAGCCCGCCCCAGAACGCCAGCACGCCGAACAGGTACAGCCAGAACGCATAGTCGCGCGAGTGCCGCGAGCGCAGATCGATCCAGAATGCGAGCAGCACCATCAGCATGCCGAACCAGAGCGATACCCATTTGCGGATTTCCCAGTCGAGCCAGCCGGTACCGAACAGGAACGGCGCCAGGTCCATGCTCATGTACCAGAGCGTCACCGCAATCGGCATCAGCATGAATGGAAAGCGGTAGCGCCACAACAGCACGGCGCCCGCAGCGAGCGTGCCGAGCTCCATCATCATCCAGCGCCAATCGATGAACACGTGATAGTGGCGGTACTCGGTCCGCTCGCTCCACAGCCCGAGCGCAGCCTGCACCGAGAAGATCAGCAAAGGCACCATCACCACCGCGAGCGTGGCCATGATGCCGGCGGGCACCTGCAGACCCTTGCGTTCGAGGAGCCAGTGCGTGAGGGCGAGAAACAGCACCAGATAGAGCGATGCAGTCAGCGTGCCGCCCCAGCCCCCGAGCGCGTTCCAGCCCAGCGTCATGAACAGCGACATCGCGCCGATCGCGATCATGCCCCCCAGGTAGTACAGGACGTGCACGAAGCTGAATCGCGCCGGCTCGTGTGCCGTGTGCGGGTGCGCGGCGCGGGAATGTTCCAGGAAATCGGCGAGCTTCGCGGCCTGTTGCGTCGAGAGCACGCCCGCGCGCACGGCTGCGTCCAGCTCGCTGCGATCGATCGCGTTCACATATCCCCCTTCCCCGGATCGGGATCCGGCGCGATCATACGCGGAGAATGCAACACGACGAGAGGACATAGTTGTCGTCGCACAGCGAGGAGGATCGAGCTTGACCGAAAGCAAGGCAGTGCTCGTCGTCGGCGCGGGCGACGCGACCGGCGGAGCGATCGCGCAGCGCTTCGCGCGCGAAGGCTACATCGCCTGCGTCACGCGCCGCCACGAGGACAAGCTCAAGCCCCTGGTGGAAGCCATTGGCAAGGCCGGCGGTCGTGCGCACGCCTTCGGCTCCGATGCACGCAAGGAAGAGGCCGTCATCGAACTCGTTCAGCGCATCGAGCACAACGTGGCGCCACTGGAGGTCGCCGTCTTCAACATCGGCGCCAATGTGCGCTTCGGCATCACGGAGACCACCGAGCGCGTTTATCGCAAGGTCTGGGAGATGGGCTGTTACGCGGGCTTTCTCATCGGACGCGAGGCGGCGAAGGCGATGCTGCCGCGCAAGCGCGGCACGATCCTGTTCACCGGGGCCACCGCGAGCGTGCGCGGCTCAGCGGGTTTCGCGGCGTTCTCCGGCGCCAAACATGCGCTGCGCGCGCTTGCCCAGAGCATGGCGCGCGAACTCGGTCCGCAGGGCATCCACGTGGCGCACGTGTTGATCGACGGGGCGATCGACACCGCCTTCATCAAGGAACTGTTCCCGGAGCGCTATGCGCTCAA
>JBFFZT010000470.1:0-2396 GCA_041568535.1 Burkholderiales bacterium
AGCGCGAACGCGAGCAGCAGCAGGACCCTAGTAGCCATACTCGATCCCTGCGGGCCGGATCGTGGCGCGCGCGCGTCGCGCCGAATGGCACTGCATGTTCACCGCTACCGGGTTCATCGTGATGTGCGTGGCCGCGGTCTCGACGTGCACGGCGAAAGCGGTCGAATCCCCGCCCAGGCCCTGCGGTCCCACGCCGAGAATATTGACCGCCTCGGTGAGAGCCTGCTCGAGCTTCGCGCCCTCGGCGTCCTCGCACCGGGTGCCGAGCGGCCGCGTCGCCGCGACCTTCGCCAGGTGCACGCACAGGTCGGCGGTGCCGCCCACGCCCACGCCGACGATGGTCGGCGGGCAGGTCTTGCCGCCCGCCAGCAGCACGCAGTCGACAACGAAGGTCTTGATCGCGTCCACGCCGTCGGCGGGGATCGCCATCTTCAGCCAGGAGTTGTTCTCCGAGCCCGAGCCCTTGGGGATCATCTCGATCTCCAGGGTGTCGGGCGCGTCGGTGAAGTCGAAATTGATCACCGGGACGCCGCGCCCGCACGAGGTCTGCTCGTTGACGCGCGTCGTGGGATGCACGATCGAGGAGCGGAACGAGTACTCGCGCGTCGAGCGCGCGCACCCGGCGCGAATCGCTTCCTTGAGCGCCGCGCCCTCCACCTGCACGCCGCGGCCGATGCGCACGTTGTACACCGGGATGCCCGTGTCCTGACACAGCAGGTTGTCGGTGTCCTCGGCCACCTTGATGTTGCGGATCATGGTGCCGAGCATGCGCTTGGCGCCCGCGTCGCGCTCGCGCTGCGCGAGCGCGTCGAACCCCCGCTTGATGTCGGGCGGCAGCTGCTTCAGCGCGCGGATGTAGAGCTCTTTCGCCGCCTCCTCGACGCTTTTCAGGTCGACTTTCACTTCACGCTGATCTTACGCTCCCGCACCACCACCGCCCACAGCTGGGTTTCCGCCTTGAGCGCCTTGGCCATCTCGGCGGGGCTGTTGCCCACGGGGGCGAGTCCCATGGCGTAGAACCGTGCCCGCATGCGCGTGTCGTCGAGCGCCTTGCGCACGTCCTTGTACATCCGGTCGATGGTCTCGGGCGAGGTGCCCGCGGGCGCGACGATGCCGAACCAGCCGGAGTTGACGAAACCCGGCACCGTCTTGCCGATCGGCGCCACGCCGGGCATCTGCGGCGCCTCCTCGGCGCTGGTCACGCCGAGCGCGCGCAACCGCCCCGAGTTCACGTGGCCGATGGCCGCGGCCATGTTGGGCAGCATGAAGGTGGTCTCGCCGCCCACCAGGCCCGCGAGCGCCGGGCCCTCGCCCTTGTAGGGCACCGAGATCGCGTCGAGCTTCGCCTGGTAGACGAAGTTCTCCGCGGCGAGGTGGATCTGCGAGCCGATGCCCGCGTGGCCGAAGGTGTACTTGCCAGGCTCCTTCTTCACCGCGGCGATCAGCTCCGGCAGCGACTTGAACGGCGAGGAGGCGGGCACCACCAGCACCTGCGGCCCGGTGACGACGTTGGTGACCGGCACGAAGTCCTTCTCCGGGTCGTAGTTGAGCTTGGCGTAGATGTGCTGGTTGGCGGTGACCACGGATCCCGACGGGAAGAAGAAGTTGTGGCCGTCGGGCGTCATCTTGGCCGCTTCGGCCGCGCCCACGCCGCCGCCCGCGCCGCCGCGGTTCTCGATCACCACGCTCTGCCCCCACATCTCGGTGAGCTTTTCCGAGAGCAGGCGCGCGGAGATGTCGGTCGCGCCGCCCGGCGGGAACGGCACGATGAAGCGCACCGGCTTG
The DNA here is from genome assembly GCA_041568535.1 of Burkholderiales bacterium. Taxonomy (GTDB): domain Bacteria; phylum Pseudomonadota; class Gammaproteobacteria; order Burkholderiales; family SG8-39; genus JAABQT01. Next base: position 1,786 of record JBFFZT010000470.1, read on the forward strand.
TGCGGCCAGGTCTGCGCCGCGGCCGATGCGCACAGCGTCAATCCGGCCGCCAGCGCGGCCAGCACCCTTGCGAATCTCATTGGAACCCTCCTCGAAAGATCTGTGCCGATGATGCTACAGCGCGAGCGCGAACGCCAGACCTGCGGCGAGCGCCACGCCGGCCGCCGCGGCCGCGAGGCCCTTGGCCCAGTCGCGCCAGGGCAGGAACTCGAGCGCGAGGACGCGCAGGCCCCCGGCGAGGTGCAGCGCGAGCAGCGTCACCAGGCCCCACTCGGCGAACTTGACCCCCGGCTGCTCGGTCCAGGCAAGGAATGCGTCCAGCTCGAGCGCGCGCGACAGTACGTAGAAGTGCACCGGCAGGAACACCGCCAGCGCCAGGCCCGAGACCCGGTGCGCGAGCGCGAGCCCGCGGCTCAGGGTCATGCGAACACCCCGCGCACGGCCTGCAGGCCCATGCCGGCGAGCAGCACGGCAAAGGCGATGAGCAGGAAGTCGCGCGCGCGCCCGCGCCAGCCGAGCCACTCGGCAAGCACCGTCTTCAGGCCGATCGGCGCGTGCACCGCGACCGCGAAGACGAACACCGCATAGAAGGCAGCCCAGGCGACGTTGCC
>JBFFZT010000471.1:0-2392 GCA_041568535.1 Burkholderiales bacterium
GCTCGCGACCGGCATGTCCGGCTTTCCGAATTTCCCGGAAATTCCCGGCGCGGAGAACTTCGCGGGGACGATCGTGCATTCGAGCCGCCACGAGGGCGGCGAGGGCTGGGCGGACAAGCGCTGCGTCATTCTCGGCTCGAATAACTCGGCCCACGACATTGCCGCCGACCTGATCGAGCACGGCGCGGCCGAAGTTACCATGGTGCAGCGCTCGAGCACCGTGGTGGTCACCTCGGATGCGCTGATGGAGCATGCCTGGGGCAAGCTCTACTCGGAAGCAGCGCTCGAAGCGGGCATCACCACCGAGATCGCCGATCTGACGGTGGCGGCGACGCCGTTCAAGCTCATGCCCTCGTTCCAGAGGCCGATCTACGAAGCGATTCGCAAGCGCGACGCCAAGCTCTACGACGGGCTCGACAAAGTGGGCTTCCAGTACGACTTCGGCGAGGACGGCTCGGGCATCCACTCGACATACCTACGCCGCGGCGCCGGCTACTACATCGACGTCGGCGCCTCGCAGCTCGTGATCGACGGGCGCATCAAGCTGAAGAGCCCGGCGGAAATCGCCGGCATCGCCGAGCGCACCGTGCGCCTGAGCGACGGTTCGACGCTGCCCGCGGACCTGATCGTCTTCGCCACCGGATACGGCTCGATGAACCAGTGGGCCGCGCAGCTGATCTCGGAAGAGGTCGCGGCACGCGTGGGCAAGTGCTGGGGCCTGGGCTCGAACACCAAGTACGACCCCGGGCCTTGGGTCGGCGAGCTGCGCAACATGTGGAAGCCCACGCAGCAGCCCGGCCTGTGGTTCATGGGCGGCAACCTGATGCAGGCGCGCCACTACTCGCTTTACCTCGCGCTGCAGTTCAAGGCGCGCTACGAATCGATCCCGACACCGGTGTACTACATTGATCCGGTGCATCATCCCTGACTCTGCGTCGGACTCGAAACCACGGTTCATCCATCCGATACGCGTGCGGCTCGTCCTCGATACCAATATCTGGCTTGATTGGCTGGTGTTCGACGATCCCTCGGTCGCGCACCTGCGCGCGGCGGTCGCGGCCGGGCGCGCGCAGGCGGTGATCGACACGCAAGTGGAAGCGGAGCTCGCGCGCGTGCTGGGTTATTCCCTGGGGCGCTTCACGCTCGACGAGGCGGGGCAGGCGGCGTGCCTCGAGCATTGCCGGCGCATCGCGCTGCGCCTGGACGGGAGCGAAGCGGCGGCGGCCGCGCGTGTTGCGCTGCCCAAGTGCAGCGATCCGGACGATCAGAAGTTTCTCGAGCTCGCCGCGGCCTGCGGCGCGGCGTATCTCGTCACCAAGGACCGCGCGCTGCTCGAGCTCGCGGGGCGCGAGCTGCCGTTTCGCATCGTCGCGCCCGGGGCGCTCGAGCTCGGCTGAGCGGCGCGCTCAGGGCTTGTAGCCGGCGCGCGTCATCATGTCGTAGCGCACGCGATCGTGCGCCTGCACCGGGTCGACGCCGCTGCGCACCGCCTCGACGATGTTGTCCTCGATCGACTTGAACAGCTTGGCGAACTCGAGCACCTCGGCCATCTTGGCTTTTGGCACCACGCAAACGCCGTTCTCGTCGGCCATGATGAGATCGCCCGGGCGCACCGCGACGCCGCCGAGCTTGACCTCGATCGCGTAGCCCGCGCACGCGCAGCGGTTGCGGATCGACTGCTGGATGAAGCCGCGCCCGAACACCGGCAGGCCGAGCTGCTTGTATTCGTCGATGTCGCGCGTGACGCCGTCGATCACGCAGCCCGCGAGCCCGAAGTGCCGCGTGGTGAAGCCGGCCACGCCGCCGTAGCTGTTGACGTCCATGCGCCCGCCCTGGTCGATGACGAGCACGTCGCCCGGGTGGCCGCGCTTGACCGCCTCGAGCGTGCCCAGCACCGGCGATTCCGTCGCCTCGCCCACCGGCACCAGCTTGAGCGTCGCGGCCGGGCCGACGATCTTGGGGCACGCGTCCCACAGCGGCCCGATGCCGTGCGGCGCGCCCTGGATGCCCAGCCGATCGAGCCCGTCCGAGACGTTGGCCGTGGAGAGCATGCGGTACTCGGCGATGAGGCGCTTGGTGTCGGTCTCGGCGGCGGCCATGGCGGTCTCCTTTGCGGGCGGGGTTGTCAACGCGGGGTCGAGCCGTGATAGTAGCGAAGAGCCGTCACCTGAAGAACGTCCCATGCCCGCTGCAGCGAAACACCCGGTGGTGCTGATCGGCCGCATGTACCACCCCGAAGGCGAGGCGCGCCTGCGCGCGCAGGTGCCGGTGGACGTCCTCGAGCAGCCTTCGCCGGAGGACATCAAGCAGGCACTGCGCACCGCGAGCGGCGCGTTCGTGCGCTATCCGAACAAGCTGCGCGCCGACGCGCTCGCCGAGGCCGCGCAGCTGA
>JBFFZT010000472.1:0-2391 GCA_041568535.1 Burkholderiales bacterium
GGCACCGAGACCGGCGTCACCGCCCTGCAGATGGACCTGAAGATCGAGTCGATCAACCAGAGCATCATGAAGATCGCGCTCGACCAGGCGCGCGAGGCGCGCCTGCAGATCCTCGCCATCATGAAGCAGGCGATCGAGGGCTCGCGCACCGAGCTCTCCAGCTTCGCGCCGCGCATTCTCAAGATCAAGATCAACCCGGACAAGATCCGCGACGTCATCGGCAAGGGCGGCGTGGTGATCCGCGGGCTGCAAGAGGAGACCGGCACCACCATCGAGATCGAGGACGACGGCACGATCTCCATCGCCTGCGTCTCCGCCGAAGGCGGCGAGGCGGCGAAGAAGCGCATCCTGGACATCACCGCGGACGTCGAAGTCGGCAAGATCTACGAGGGCCCGGTGCTGCGCCTGCTGGATTTCGGCGCCATCGTGCAGCTGCTCCCCGGGCGCGACGGCCTGCTGCACATCTCGCAGATCAGCCACGAGCGCGTGAACGCCGTGTCCGATCACCTCAAGGAAGGCCAGATCGTGAAGGTGAAGGTGCTCGAGGCCGACGACAAGGGGCGGGTGCGCCTGTCGATGAAGGCGATCAGCGCGCCGGAAGCCGCGAAGCAGGCGTAAAAAAAGGGGCGCCACGGCGCCCCTTCTTCATTGCTGCGCCCCGGCCTTACTTGGCCACCTGCTTCTCGCGCAGCTCGTCCAGCGTCTTGCAGTCGATGCACAGCGTGGCCGTCGGCCGCGCTTCCAGGCGCTTCAGGCCGATCTCCACGCCGCAGCTCTCGCAGTAGCCGTACTCGTTGGCGTCGATGCGGCCGATGGTCTCGTCGATCTTCTTGATGAGCTTGCGCTCGCGGTCGCGGTTGCGCAGCTCGAGCGCCATGTCGGACTCCTGGCTGGCGCGGTCGTTCGGGTCGGCGAACACCGTCGCCTCGTCCTGCATGGTGTGCACCGTGCGGTCGATCTCCTGGGACAGCTCGGCTTTCAGCTGCTCGAGCATCTTGCGAAAATGCGTGCGCATTCTCGCGTTCATGTAGTCCTCGCCCTTCTTGGGCGCGTACGGCGTGAAGCTCTTGCGGGTCAGTTCAACAGCCATTTCTGGTTGGGCCCGAAAAAGAAAGGCGCCTTTGTAGCAGAAAAGCCCCCCAGCAGCAAGCCAAAAAACGGGTATCATGAGCGCCCTTTGCGGGGTGTGGCGCAGCCTGGTAGCGCGCTTGCTTTGGGAGCAAGATGTCGGGAGTTCGAATCTCTCCACCCCGACCAGTTTTGCCCGGCGGCTGCCCGTAGCTCAACCGGATAGAGCACCAGCCTTCTAAGCTGGGGGTTGTGGGTTCGACTCCCGCCGGGCAGGCCAGATCAGCAGCGAACGACGGTGACCGTAGCTCAAAGGTAGAGTCCTGGATTGTGATTCCAGTTGTTGTGGGTTCGAGTCCCATCGGTCACCCCACTTCTCCGCCCGGCAGGTCCTCTCGCGATAGCACGAACACCTGATCCGCGGGCCACGCGAAGGGCGTGCGCGGATAAGCGCGCTCGAGCAGCCGGCGGCCCCCGCCTACTTCGCACACCAGCAGTCCTCGCGGGGCCAGGTGCGCGCCGGCCTGCCGCAGGATCCGGCGCACCAGCGCAAGCCCGTCGGCGCCTCCCGCAAGCGCCAGGCGGGGCTCATGGCGGTACTCGCGCGGCAGCGCCCGCATCGCCCGCGCGTCCACGTAGGGCGGGTTGGTGACGATCAGGTCGTAGCGCCGCTGCCCGAGTCCTTCAAACAGGTCCGAGCGTACGAGCCGGACGCGAGCGCGCAGCCGGTGCCGGTTGCGGTTGCGGTCGGCGACCGCGAGCGCCGCGACGGACAGATCCACGGCATCCACGCGCGCCCGGGGGAACGCCTTCGCGGCCAGCACCGCGAGGCAGCCGGTGCCCGTGCACAGGTCGAGCACGCGTCGCGCCGGGCGCTGCAGCCACGGTTGCAGCCGTTCCTGCAGCAGCCCGGCAATGTGCGAGCGCGGGATGATCACGCGCCGGTCGACGTAGAACGCTTCATCCGCGAGCCAGGCTTCGTTGAGGAGGTAGGGCACCGGAACGCGCTCGACGATGCGCCGCCGGAGCAGACCCTCGACGCGTCTCAGCTCCTTGGCCATTACGGGTCGATCGGCGGGCGCTGCGAACGGCAGTCCCAATCCGCGCAAGACAAGAAACGCCGCCTCGTCGTGCGCATTGGTCGTGCCGTGCCCGTACTGCAGCGGTGCCCGGCGCAGCTGCCCGGCGGCGTCGCGCACCAGCTCGCCGAGCGTCAAGGCAGCAGCACGCGCAGCGTGTCGAGGTAGATGCGCGGCAGGCGCTCCAGCGCCTCGAGCTCGATGTGCTCGTTCAGCTTGTGGATCGTGGCGTTGACCGGGCCGA
>JBFFZT010000473.1:0-2387 GCA_041568535.1 Burkholderiales bacterium
GCAGGCGCGCGTCAGCGCGCTGCTCGCCGGCGCGGGCGCCGCGGCCACCGAAAGAAGCTTCGCCACGCTGGTTGCGCCCTACAGCGGCGTGGTCTCGGCGCGCCACGTCGAGCTCGGCGAGATGGCCAGCCCGGGGCGGCCGATCATGACCGGGTTCGATCCCTCGACGCTGCGCGTGGTGGCCACCGTGCCGCAGGCGCAGGTGCCGGCGATCCAGGCGATCGGCAAGGCGCGCATCGAAGTGCCCTCGCTCGCGCGCTGGGTCGAGGTCAAGCGCATGACCCTCGCGCCCGCGGCCGATCCGCGCACGCACACCACGCGCGTGCGGCTCGAGCTCCCCGAGAACGTGGGCGGCGTCTACCCCGGCGTGTACGCGCGCGCGCATTTCGTCACCGGCAGCGAGCCGCGCCTGCTGGTGCCGCGCGCGGCGATCGTGAAGCGCAGCGAGGTCACCGCGGTGTACGTGATCGACGAGCAGAACCGCGCGCTGCTGCGCCAGGTGCGCCTCGGCGCGGCGGGCGACGCGACCTCGGTCGAAGTGCTCGCGGGCCTGAAGCCCGGCGAGCGCGTGTCGCTGGAGCCGATCAAGGCGGGCATGGCGCCGGGGGCCTGAGATGGGCGTCTCGGGCCGCATCGCGCGCTTCTTCCAGGACTCGCAGCTCACGCCGCTCCTCGCGCTGGTGGCGTTCCTGCTCGGCGCGTTCGCGGTGGCGGTGACGCCGCGCGAGGAGGAGCCGCAGATCAACGTCACCATGGCGAACGTGCTGGTGCCGTTCCCCGGCGCTGCGGCGCGCGACGTCGAAGCGCTGGTGGCGACGCCCGCCGAGCAGGTGCTGGCGCAGATGAGCGGCGTGGAGCACGTGTTCTCGGTGTCGCGCCCGGGCATGGCGGTGCTCACCGTGCAGTTCGAGGTCGGCGTGCCGCGGACCGAGGCGCTCGTGCGCCTGTACAACACGATCCAGTCCAACCGCGACTGGCTCTCGCCGCAGCTCGGCGTGGGCGAGCCGATCGTCAAGCCCAAGGGCATCGACGACGTGCCGGTGGTGACGCTGACCTTGTGGCGCGAGGGCGGCGAGGCGGGCGCGCTCGAGCTCGAGCGCGTGGCGCACGCGGCGGAAGCCGAGCTGAAGCGCGTGCCCGGCACGCGCGAGGTGCAGACCCTCGGCGGCCCCGGGCGCGCGGTGCGCGTGCTGATGGACGCCGACCGCATGAACGCGCACGGCGTCTCGCCGCTCGATCTGGCCAACGCGCTGCAGCTCGCCAACGTCTCGCTCCCGGCCGGAAGCGTGATCCGCGAGAACCGCGAGACGGTGGTCGAGACCAACAACTACCTGACGAGTACCGCCGACGTCGCGGCGCTGGTGGTGGGCACGCACGACAACCGGCCGGTGTACGTGAGCGACGTCGCCACGGTGGTCGATGGCGCGCCGCCGGCCGTGCGCTACGTCTGGACCGGCACCGCCAAAGGCGAGTTTCCGGCGGTCACGCTGCAGATAACCAAGAAGCCCGGGGAGAACGCCGTAGAGGTCGCCGAGCGCGTGCTGGCGCGCGCCGCGGAGCTGCGCGGCACGGTGATTCCCGACGATGTGCAGGTCAGCGTGACGCGCGACTACGGCGCCACCGCCAACGACAAGGCGCAGCAGCTGATCAAGAAGCTCATCTTCGCCACGCTCTCGGTGATCGTGCTCGTGTTCGCCGCGCTCGGCTGGCGCGAGGCGCTGATCGTCGGCGTCGCCGTGCTGCTCACGCTCGCCGCGACGCTGTTCGCCTCCTGGGCCTGGGGCTTCACGCTGAACCGGGTGTCGCTGTTCGCGCTCATCTTCTCCATCGGCATCCTGGTCGACGACGCCATCGTCGTGGTGGAGAACATCCACCGGCGCATGGGGCTGGAGAAGCGATCGCTCGCCGACGTCATCCCGCTCGCCGTGGACGAGGTCGGCGGGCCGACGATCCTCGCCACCTTCACCGTGATCGCGGCGCTCCTGCCGATGGCCTTCGTCAGCGGCCTCATGGGCCCCTACATGAGCCCGATCCCGATCAACGCCAGCATGGGGATGCTGATTTCGCTCGCCATCGCCTTCACGCTGACGCCGTGGCTCGCGCTCAGGTTCTTCCGCGCCGCGGCGCACGGCAAGGAGTCCGACCGGCTCGAGCGCGCCTCGCGCCGCATCCTCGGCCCGTTCGTCGCCTCGAAAGGCTGGCGCCGCGCGCTGCTGGCCGCGATCCTGGTGCTGATCGGGGCTTCCGTCGCGCTTGCGGGCGTGAAGCTGGTGGTGCTGAAGATGCTGCCCTTCGACAACAAGTCCGAGTTCCAGGTGGTGGTGGACATGCCGGCGGGCACGCCGCTTGAAGTCACAGCCGCCGCGCTGCACGAGCTCGGTGCACAC
>JBFFZT010000474.1:0-2387 GCA_041568535.1 Burkholderiales bacterium
CAGCCGCACCTGCGCGCGCGCGATCTCGAGCGCGGTGGCGGCGCGCTGCACCGCGTCGTCGCTGACGAAGCCCTTTTCCTTGAGCTGGCGGCTGCGCGCGTGGTCGAGCTCGGCCTGGTTGAGCGTGGCGCTCGCCTTGTCGAGCTCGGCGCGCAGGATGCGGTCGTCGTAGCGCACCAGGACCTCGCCGGCGCCCACGCGGTCGCCCTCGCGCACGCGCACTTCGGTGAGGCGGCCTTCTTCCTGGTTGACGATGCGCACCTCGCGCAGCGCGCGCAGGCTCCCCGCGCGATCGGCGGTGTAGGCGAGGCGTCCGGGCTCGGCCGTGGCGAGCTCGACCAGGTGGGCGCGCGCGGCGCGCGGCGCCGGCTTGCTGTTCGACTCGGCGCCGCAGCCCGCGAGCAGCGCGAGCGCCGCGAGCAGCGCCGCGAGCAGGCCGAATTGCTTGATCCGCATGATAAAATTCTACGCTTTCCGCAGCCTTCGCCGTGACCACCCACGTACTTCGTGCCGGCTTCGTACAGCGCGCCCGGGCGTTCTACGCGCTCACCAAGCCGCGCGTGGTCTCGCTCATCGTCTTTACGGCGGTGATCGGCATGTTCCTCGCCGCCCCCGGCATGGTCGAGCCGCGGGTGCTGCTCGCCGGCACCTTCGGCATCGCCCTGGTGGCCGGGGCCGCCGCCGCGGTCAACTGCCTGGTGGAGCAGAACGTGGATGCGCTCATGCTGCGCACGCGCTGGCGGCCGCTGCCGAGCGGGGAGCTGTCCAGCCTGCAGACGCTGGTGTTCGCCGGCGTGGTCGGCGGCCTCGGGCTGTGGCTGCTGGTGCACTACGTGAACGCGCTCACCATGTGGCTCACGCTCGCCACCTTCGTCGGCTACGCCGTCGTCTACACGGTGATCCTGAATCCGCTCACGCCGCAGAACATCGTCATCGGCGGCGCCTCGGGCGCGATGCCGCCGGTGCTCGGCTGGGCGGCGGTCACGGGCGAGGTCACGCCCGAGGCGATGCTGCTGTTCCTCATCATCTTCGCCTGGACGCCGCCGCATTTCTGGGCGCTCGCGCTCTACCGCACCGAGGACTACGCGCGTGCCGGCCTGCCGATGCTGCCGGTCACGCACGGCGCGCGCTACACGCGCCTGCAGGTGCTGCTCTACACGCTGATCCTGTTCGGCGTGTCGCTCCTGCCGTTCGCCATCCGCATGAGCGGCTGGCTGTACCTCGCCGCCGCGCTGGCGCTGGGCGGCGTGTTCATCGCCTACGCGCTGCGCATCTACTTCGCCTACAGCGACGCGCTCGCCCGGCGCACCTTCCGCTATTCGATCGTCTACCTCGCCGCGCTGTTCGCGGCGCTGCTCGTTGACCACCATCTGCCGTATTAGCGCGGCGGCGCTGGCCGCCTTCCTGCTCGGCGCCTGCGATGGCGGGGCGCCGAAGTTCAAGAGCACCGACATCACCGGCGTCGACTACGGCCGCACGCTCTTGCTCACCGACCACCTCGGCAAGCCCCGGCGCCTGGACGATTTCCGCGGCAAGGCGGTGGTGCTGTTCTTCGGCTTCGTCAGCTGCCCGGACGTGTGCCCGACGACGCTCGCCGACATGGCGCAGGTGATGCGCCAGCTCGGGCCCGACGCCGAGCGCGTGCAGGTGCTGTTCGTCACCGTCGACCCGGAGCGCGACTCGCAGGAAGTGCTCGCGAAGTACGTGCCGGCGTTCGACGCGCGCTTTCTCGGCCTGCGCGGCGACCTCGAGGCGACGCGCGCGGCGGCCAAGGAGTTCAAGGTGTACTTCGAGAAGCGCCCCGCCGAAACGCCGGGGCAGTACTCGGTCGACCACAGCGCGCAAAGCTACGTGCTCGATCCGCAGGGGCGGCTGCGCCTGTTCGTGCGCCACGAGCGCATCGCCGAGGATCTGGCGCCGGACCTGCGTACGCTGCTGCGCTAGCCGTGGAATACAAGGACTACTACGGCGTTCTGGGCGTGGGCCGCGACGCCCCGGCCGACGAAATCCGCAAGGCGTTTCGCAAGCTTGCGCGCAAGTACCATCCCGACGTCAGCAAGGAAGCCGGCGCCGAGGCGCGCATGAAGGAGGTGAACGAGGCCTACGCCGTGCTCTCCGACCCCGAGAAGCGCGCCGCCTACGACCAGCTCGGCCGCGGCTACCGGCCGGGCGAGGAGTTCCGCCCGCCGCCCGACTGGGACGCCGGGTTCGAGTTCTCGCACCACGACATGCCGGGCGGGGACTTCAGCGACTTCTTCGCCGAGCTCTTCGGCCGCATGGGCGCGCGTGCCCACGGTCGGGACCACTTCGCCAAGGTGCTGCTCGACGCGGAAGACGCCTTCGTCGGCGCCGAGCGCCAGATCCAGCTGCGCGTGCCGCAGGCCGAC
>JBFFZT010000475.1:0-2386 GCA_041568535.1 Burkholderiales bacterium
GGTCACGCTGGCGTTCAACATCGGCGGCCACGTGCTGCGCAAGCGCTTCAGGGAGGCCTACTGATGGCGGTCTCGCAGCGCCTCGTGGAGATCCGCAGGCTCATCGCCGCGCACAAGCGCTGGGACGCGATCTTCGGCGTGATCGGCGTGCTCGCGCTGATGCTCGGCGTGCTCACGTTCGCGGCGCTGTTCATCGACATGGCAATCGACGGCGTGCCGCGCCTGACCGGCGACTTCTTCACCAACTTCCCGTCGCGCCGGCCCGCGCAGGCGGGGATCCTCTCGGCCTGGGTCGGCTCGACGCTGGTGATGCTGGTGACGGCGTTCTTCGCCGTGCCGCTCGGCGTCGCCGCAGGCGTGTACTTGGAGGAGTATGCGGCCAAGAACTGGGTCACCGACATCATCGAGATCAACATCACCAACCTCGCCGGCGTGCCCTCGATCGTCTACGGGCTGCTCGCGCTCGGCCTGTTCGTCTACCAGTTCGGCTTCGGGCAGTCGATCCTGTCGGCCGGGTTCACCCTGGCGCTGCTGATTCTCCCGGTGGTGATCGTTGCCACGCGCGAGGCGATCCGCTCGATCCCGCAGGGCATCCGCGAGGGCGCCTACGCGCTCGGCGCGACGCAGTGGCAGATGTGCAAGGACCACATCATCCCGTACTCGATGCCCGGCATCCTCACCGGGGTGATCATCGGTATGGCGCGCGCCATCGGCGAGACCGCGCCCATCATCACCATCGGCGCGCTCACCTTCATCGCCTTCCTGCCGCCGGCGCCGGTGCAGGCGGAGCCGCCGTTCGTGTCGTTCGACTGGGTGATGTCGCCATTCACGGTGATGCCGATCCAGATGTTCAACTGGACCTCGCGCCCCGAGGCGGCGTTCCACCAGAACGCGGCCGCCGCGGGCTTCGTGCTGGTGCTGATGACCCTCGGCATGAACGCCGTCGCCATCTGGCTGCGCTATCGTCTCAGGAAGAAGATCAGATGGTAGCGGTGCCCTCCAAGGTCGCCGCCGCGGGCCAGCCCAAGGCCGCGGTCAAGGACCTCAATTTCTTCTACGGCAGCTTCCAGGCGCTGAAGGCGCTCGGCATGCCGGTGTACGAAAAGAAGGTGACCGCGCTTATCGGGCCCTCGGGCTGCGGCAAGTCGACCTTCCTGCGCTGCTTCAACCGCATGAACGATGTCATCGAGAGCTGCCGCGTGGCCGGCCGGGTGATGCTCGACGGCGTGGACGTCTACGACAAGCAGATCGATCCGGTGCAGCTCCGGGCCCGCGTGGGCATGGTGTTCCAGAAGCCCAACCCGTTCCCGAAGTCGATTTACGAGAACGTCGCCTATGGCCTTCGCGTGCGCGGCGAGAGCCGGCGCGTGACGCTGAACGAGAAAGTCGAGGAGGCGCTGCGCAACGCGGCCCTGTGGGACGAGGTCAGGGACCGCCTGCAGGAGCCGGCGTTCAACCTCTCCGGCGGCCAGCAGCAGCGCCTGTGCATCGCGCGCGCGCTCGCCACCGATCCGGAGATGCTGCTGTTCGACGAGCCGACCTCGGCGCTCGATCCCATCGCCACCGCCTCGATCGAGGAGCTGATCCACGACCTGAAGAACAAGGTGACGATCCTCATCGTCACGCACAACATGCAGCAGGCGGCGCGGGTCTCCGACTACACGGCCTACATGTACCTCGGCGAGCTCATCGAGTACGGGGTGACCGACGAGATCTTCATCAAGCCGAAGAAGAAGCAGACCGAGGACTACATCACCGGGCGCTTCGGCTAGGCGGCCTCAGAGCCAGCGCAGCCGGCGCAGCAGCACGAACCCGGCGATGCCGATCGCCAGGATGCCGAAGGTCACCGACCAGAACGCCCATTTCCACTCCACCCCCGGGATGCCGCCGACGTTGATGCCGAGCAGCCCCGTCAGCAGCGACAGCGGCAGGAAGATGGCGGCGATGATCGACAGCACGTACATGTTGCGGTTCATGGTCTCGGCCAGGCGCGTGGTGAGCTCGTCCTGGATGATCGCGGCGCGCTCGCGCGCCGCGTCGAGGTCCTCGACGTAGCGCGTGATGCGGTCGGCCACCTCGCGCAGCCGCTGCGCGGCCTGGGCGTCGATCCAGGGCACGCGCTCGGTCGTCAGGCGCGTCATGGCGTCGCGCTGCGGGGCGATGTAGCGGCGCAGCTCGATCGCCACGCGGCGCATCTCCCAGAGCTCGGCGCGCAGCCCGGCCTGGGCGTCGGCGATCGCCTTGTCCTCGAGCGCGTCGATCTCGTCGTCGAGGTCGGCGATCACCCGCCCCATGCGCTCGACGAGGCGCATGGCGAGCTCGACCAGGAAATCGCCCGCGTCCTGCGGCCCGCTGCCGGCGGCGAGGCGCTCGCGGATGTCGTTCA
>JBFFZT010000476.1:0-2372 GCA_041568535.1 Burkholderiales bacterium
AGTAGGTGCTGACCGTCGTGCCGACGAACATGGCGAAGTAGCCGCCGAAGGCAAACAGCAGCAGCGCCACGATCACCTTGGGCACGAACAGCACCACTTGGCCAAGCAGATCGGTGATGTAGGTGAGCCCCAGGCCGTTGAACGCGATCACCAGCGCGATGAAGATCACCAGCCAGTACACCAGCACGGCGAAGATGTCGGTGGTGTCGCTCTGGATACCGCCCTGCTTGAGAAAGCCGTCCATGCCGGCACGCTCGGTGAGCACGTTGAAGTTGATGGCGCGCAGGCCCTTGGCCACCGCGAAGCGCGCCACGCGCGCCAGCACCCAGCCGACGATGAGCACCACCACGGCCAGCCCGAGCTTGGGCAGGAAGATGCCGACCTGCGTAAGGATCGCCCGCAGGGGCTCCAGAAACATGTTGATATCCATCGTGTCCTCCAGTCCTGGCTAGCGCGCGAGCGCGAGTATGCCCTGCAGCGGGATGCCGACCCAGCCCGGGCGGTTGCCGAGCTCGTAGCGCAGCTCGTAGAGCGCTTTTTCCAGCTCGAACAGCTCGAGCAGCTCGCGCATGTCGTCGAATGAGGCGTACAGTCCGCTCGCGCGCACCGCTTCCTCGTAGGCGCTGAGGAAGGTCCGGCGCACGCGCGCCTCCCAGTCCTCGGCGTGGGGCGCGAGGCGCTCGTAGTCGTCGTGGCCCTCGAGCGCCTGGCGCAGCGCCGTCCAGCGCGCGTAGTTGAAGGAGCGCAGCATGCCGGCGACGTCCTTCAGCGGCGAGTGCTTGGCGCGGCGCTCCTCGATGGTGCGCGCGGGCTCGCCCTCGAAATCGGTGATGACGAAATCCAGCTGCTGCAGCAGCACCTGGCCGAGGTGGTAGTCGCCGTGGAAGCGCGTCTTCTGCGTCGCGCCCTTCGGCAGGCGATAGCCCTCGATGCGCCGCAGCAGGCGCTCGCGGCTCTCCACCAGCTCGGCGGCGTCGTCACGCGCCGGCGCGGTGAGCTGGCCGCGGCGCGCGGCGAGCATGTCGAGCGTCTTCACGGCTTCGGCGCGGATGCCGGCCTTCCATTGCGTGAAGTCGCGCTCGGTCACGGGTTCCGGGTCGAAGGCGGCGTCGCCGGTCTTCCTGGCAAGCGCGTCGTGCAGCTCGCCCGTGCGCGTGCCCAGCGTCTGCATGAGCTGCAGGTAGACGCCGTGGGGATCGGCGGTGGCGGCGGTGGCGCGCTGCTTCTCCAGGAAGCGCTCCAGGTACTCCACCGTGTGGCTCCAGCCGTCGCCCTGGTTGGGGACGTAGGCCTGCAGCAGCGCGAGCGTCATCAGCGTGCCGTCGGCCGCGGTGTACTCCACGGCGCCCGCCACCGGCACGCAGTTGGCGAAGCGCACTTTCTCGGTGAGATGGCGCCCGACCTCGAACTCCGGGTTCACCCCCGGCCGAATGCGCCGGTAGCCCTTCAGGAACATGCGCTCGCCCAGCGTCACTACCGTGTTGCTGCTCTGCGCCTTGGGCCGGCCTACCGGCAGCAGGTTGACGTCCTCGCTGCAGACCTCGGCGAAGGCCGCGGTCGGCGTGAAGCGCAGCTTGCCCTGGCCGCCGGCGAGCTCGCGCCCGGCGCCGATCGCCTCGACCACCGCGCGGCAGAAGGCCTCGTCGGCGAACGCATCGGCCATGATGCCGACGCTCGCCTGCTGGCGCACCTTGGCGATCGCCGCGCCGCCGAGCGCCTTCACGCGCTCCTCGTTGCGGTCTTCCCAGGCGAGCGTGAGCGGGGCGAAGTAGCGCGCCGCTTCGGCGCCGCCCTCGACTTCGAGCAGCGTCAGCATGTAGCTCGCGCCGCCGGCTTCCCACAGCGCCCAGTCTCCCAGGCGCAGGCGCGCGCCGGCGTCGCCCTTGGATGCGTACCAGCGCTGCACTTCCAGCCACGCCGGCAGCACCTGGGTCTCGAAGTGCTCGCGCGTCTTCACCGCCATGTTGATGCGCCAGGGCACGACGCGGTCGCGGAAGAAGCTCGTCCAGCCGTCGAACATCACCAGCATCGGCAGGTCCTCGCGCGCCAGCACTTCGGCATGCCACACCGGCGCCTTTGCGTCCGTGGCGAGACGGAACCAGTAAAAGCCGCAGCCGGGCAGGGTGAGCAGGTAGGGCAGCTCGCCGATCGGCGGGAACACCGTGCGCCCCATCAGCTCCACCGGCACGCGGCCCTTGAAGCGCCGCAGGTCGAGCTCCACCGGCTGCGCCGTGCGCCCGACGTTGGCCACGCACAGGATCACCTCGTCGCCGAACTCCCTCACGTAGGCGAGCACCTTGCGGTTGCCGGCGCGCAGGAACTGCAGCTTGCCGCGGCCGAAGGCATGGCTCGTCTTCCTGACGGCGAGCAGC
>JBFFZT010000477.1:0-2371 GCA_041568535.1 Burkholderiales bacterium
CGCTCGGCCGAGCGCAATTTCGCGCGCCTGCCGCAGGCCCCGGTGCTGCGCGTGCCGGCGGCGGACGAAAAGATATTTGCGCGCATGGCGCAGGAGCTCGCGGCCACACCCCACTGACGCTTCCTTGCAATCGGCACACTTGTTTGCTAGCTGGAAAGCAGATGTCACGATCCGTTTGCTATAGTGCTTCGCGTCATGGACATCAAGGATCTGCGCTACTTCGTCGCCGTGTATGAGGAGCGTGGATTCGCGCGCGCCGGGGTGCTGCTGGATACCGTGCAGTCGAACGTCTCGGCGCGCATCCGCCGCCTCGAGCTGTTTCTCGGCGTGCAGCTGTTCGAGCGCCACCGCCGCGGCGTGGTGGTGACCGACAAGGGCGAAAAGCTCTACCGCCACGCCAAGCGCGTCATCGCGCTGCTCGAGGAAACGCCGGCCGCGGTCAAGGGCAAGGAAGCCGCCTAGTAGCTACGCAGCGTCGCAGGTGCGAAAGCCGCAGAACACGTCGGCGCGCTCCGGCGTGTAGAAATTGCGGAACGCGGGGCGCGCGAGACGCGCCGGCGTCGAGAAGCTCGCGCCGCGCAGCACCCGGTGCGTGCCGAACCAGGGCTGCGAATACTCCTCGTAGGGATCGGGCGAGAAGCCCGGGTAGGGCAGGAACGCGCTCGAGGTCCACTCCCACACGCCGCCCGGCGCCATGCGGCCGCTTCGCGCAGCGAACTCCCATTCGGCTTCGGTCGGCAGACGGCGCCCGGCCCAGCGGCAGTAGCCCTCGGCTTCCAGTGCGCTCACGTGCACGACCGGTTCGCCGGGCGCGAGCGGCAGCCAGCGCTCGAAGCGCCGCTGCTGCCAGGTTCCGTCCTCTTTTCTCCAGTAGCGCGGCGCCGCGCCGCCCCCCTGCTCCACGTAGGCCAGGTACTCGGCGTTGGTGACCGGCGCGCGCGCGATGCGAAACGGCGCCACCTCGACTTCGTGCGCCCATTTCTCGTTGTCGAAGACGAAGCCCTGCCCGGGGCGCGCGCCGCGCTCGAAGCGCGCGCCCGCGAACTCCAGGTCGCCCGCGGTGGCGAGCGGCGCCGGGGCGCCCGCGCCCGGATCGGCATAGCCGAGCGTCTGGCGCGTGTAGTGAAACGCCTCGGCGTGCATGTCCTCGTGAAAGAGGCACAGCTGCGCGTAGTACTGCAGCGCCGCGTTCTCGGGCTCGCGCGCGAGCCGCGCGCACACGCGCTCGAGCACCTCGGCCATGTAGGCGCGCGTCGCCTGCAGCCCGGGCAGCGGCAGGTGCCAGCGCGTGTCGTGCGCCACCGCGGCCGAGTCGTAGAGCGCGTCGGCGTTCTCGAGGATCGAATCCACGGGCGCGCCGCTTCGCGCCATGCGCAGGCACCAGCGCTCCTGGAACCAGGCGACGTGCCCGATCTCCCACTGCGGCGGATTGACGATGTCGAGCTTCGGCCCGAGCAGGCGCTCGCCCTCGAGATCGCGCGTCATCAACTCGGTGCGCGCGCGCGCTTCGCGCAGAAGTCTTTCCAGCATGCCGTGCTAGTCTAGCCGCAACCCATGGCACGCATCGCACTGGTCACGCCCGCGGGCCCCGGAACGCGCAACGGCAACCGCCACACGGCGCTGCGCTGGGCGACGTTCCTGCGCCGCGCCGGGCACCGCGTGACGGTGGCGCTGGATTGGGACGGCGCGCCCTGCGACCTGCTCATCGCGCTGCATGCGCGGCGCAGCCACGCCGCCGTCGCGCGTTACCGCGAAACCTGTCCCGCCGGGCCGCTCGCGGTGGTGCTCACCGGAACCGATCTGTATCGCGATCTGCCTGCCTCCGCGGAGGCGCGGCGCTCGCTCGAGCTCGCCGACCGCCTCATCGTGCTGCAGGACGAAGCGCCGCGCCGGCTCGCCGCGCACCTGCGCCGCAAGACGCGCGTCGTCTATCAGTCGGCGGCGCCGCGCGCACGGCGCGCGCCGCCTGCGCGCGTGTTCCGTGTCGCCGTCGTCGGCCACCTGCGGGAGGAGAAGGATCCGTTTCGCGCGGCGGCCGCGCTCGAGCGCCAGCCGGGCGACGCGCGCATCGAGGTCGTGCACGTCGGCGCCGCGCTCGCCGCGGACATGGCGCGCGAGGCGCAGCGCCGCATGCGGGACGAGCCGCGCTACCGTTGGCTCGGCGGCTTGCCGCACGCTCGCGCCCTCGCCTGGATCGCGCGCAGCCACTTGCTGGTAGTGAGCTCGCGCATGGAGGGCGGCGCCAACGTCATTGCGGAAGCCGCGCGCCTCGGCACGCCGGTGCTCGCTTCGGGCATTGCCGGCAACATCGGCATGCTCGGGCGCGGCTACCCGGGCTACTTTCACCTGGGTGACGAACGCTCGCTCGCGC
>JBFFZT010000478.1:0-2357 GCA_041568535.1 Burkholderiales bacterium
CCGAGCAGGAACGCGACCAGCGCGAGGAGCGGAGTGAGCTGCGAGTCCTGGAAGAAGCGCGCGATGCGGCCCGAGACGCCCATCTCAGGCCCCCGGCGCAGCCATTCCTGCCTTGACCGGCTCCAGCGCCACGCGCTCGCCGGGCTTCAGACCCGCGAGCACCTCGACCGCGGTCTCATCGCCCGCCGCACCCAGGCGCACCTGGCGCAGCAGCGCGCGGTTCTGATCGTCGAGCACGTACACCGCCGTCAGCTCGCTTCTGCGGATCACCGCGGCGCGCGGCACGAGCAGGCGCGGTGCGCTGCCGGTGACGAAATGCGCGCGCGCGTACACGCCGGGGTAGACCCCGCCAACGTTCTCGGGCAGCTGCAGCCGGATGCGCGTGGTGTGCGTGCGCGGGTCGGCCGCCGGCACGAGGGTCATGGATTTCACCTCGACCCAGCGCCCGAGCGAGGGCACTTCAATGCGCGCCTTGCCGATCGCCTGGATCGCCGGCACCTGCGCCTGCGGCACGGTGGCCACCACGCGCAGCGTCGAGGGATCGAACCCGGTCATGATCGGACGCCCCGGGGTGGCCATCTCGCCGAGCTCGACGTGGCGCGCCGAGACCACGCCGCTGTAGGGCGCAACCAGCGTGGCGAAGCTTCTTTCGGTGGCCGCGGCGCCCGCGCCGGCGAGCAGCGCGCTGACGCGCGCCTGCGCCGCCTTGTAGGCGGACTCGGCCTGGTCGAGCGCGGCCTGGCTGATGAACTTCTGCGCGTAGAGCTGCTTCGAGCGCTCGTAGCTCGCGCGCGCGTTGCCGAGCGCGGCCTGCGCCTCGCGCACCTGCGCCTCGCTCGCGGCTTCCGCCTGCGCCACCGCGCGCTCGTCGATGCGCGCGATCACCTGGCCCTTCTTCACGAAATCGCCGACGTCGAAGTTGAGTTCGACGACGCGCCCGGCGATCTGCGCCGAGACGGTCGACTGGCGCACGGCCTCGATCACGGCTTCGGCCGAGGTGGTGAGCTCGACGTCGCGGATCTCGACCACCGCGCTCGGCACCGCCACCGCGGGACGCGCCTGCGGCTTGGGCGCCGGCGCCTCGCCACAGGCGGCGAGCAATGCAACCAGTGCGAGCGCGCTCAGGCGGCCCATCGCGCGAGCGCTCCCGCGTCCATGGCGCCGGAGGCGCGCTTCACCTCGACGCCGTCCTTGAACAGCACCAGCGTCGGGATGGCGCGGATGTTGTAGCGCGCCGCGAGTCCCTGCGCCTCCTCGGTGTTGACCTTGACCAGCCGCACGCGGTCCTTCAGCTCCTTTGCCGCGCGCTCGAAATGCGGCGCCATGGCGCGGCACGGGCCGCACCAGGGCGCCCAGAAGTCGGCCAGCACCGGCAGCCCGGTGCGCTGGAGGAACGGCTCGAACTGCTCCTCGCGCAGCTCGGCGGGCGCGCCGTCGAGCAGCGCCGCGCCGCACTTGCCGCACTTCGGATCTTCGCCCGCCCGCGCCGCGGGGACGCGGTTGGCGGCGAGGCACGCCGGGCACGCGACCATGACCGGAGCGCTCATGCGTGCGCCTCGCCAGTGCGCAGCCCGAGGCGCTTCAGGATCGAAGCGAGCGGGCACAGGCCCGTGAAGCCGCTCTGCAGCAGGTTGGCGCCCACGAACGCGGTCAGCCAGAAGAAGTTCTGGTTCACCCACAGGCCGAGCGCGAGCGAAACGAGCACGAAAGCCCCCGCGAAGATTCTTACCACACGTTCTACCGTCATGTTGACCTCCGTCAATCGAAGTTGGTGGCCCAGCATAGGTTGCGCGGCCGATCGGGTCTGTGACCGGGGTTCCACAGCCCTGCGGAACCTGGGTCACAGACGCGCGCGCGCCGGCGGGCGACACTGGGGCCGTCAATCAACGAGGAGAAGCTCATGAAAACAAACGTAGGCAGCATCGACAAGGCCCTGCGCGTCCTGATGGGAATCGCGCTCCTGGCGCTGGTGTTCGTGCTGGAAGGTCCGGCGCGCTGGCTGGGGCTGATCGGCCTGGTGCCGCTCGCCACGGCGGCGTTCGGCTTCTGCCCGGCGTACGCGCTGTTTGGTCTGAGCACCTGCCCGGTCCAAACCAAGGCGAAGGGCGCCTGAGCTAGACTCGTCGGGGTGACGAGCCCCGACATCGCGCAGCGCGCCCTCGAGCGCTTCCCCGCGCTCGCGGGACTCGAGGAGGCGCGCCTCGCGCGCCTGCTTGCCGAGGCGCAGCTCCTGCGCGTCCCCGCGGGCGCGATCCTGTTCGACGCCGACCAGCCCTGCCGCGGCTTTCCGCTGGTGCTCGAGGGCGCGGTGCGCGTGGTGATGAACGCACCGAGCGGCCGCGAGATCCTGCTGTATC
>JBFFZT010000479.1:0-2342 GCA_041568535.1 Burkholderiales bacterium
GCTGCAACCACGGCCGCCCGACCTGGTACCAGCTTACGCTCGCGGACCTGGATCGCCTCTTCCTGCGGGGTCGCTGAATGGCGAAGGTAATGATCGTCACCGGGGGCAGCCGCGGCATCGGCGCCGCCACCGCGCGCCTCGCGGCGCAACGCGGCTACGCGGTGTGCATCAACTACCGGCGCGACCGCGACGCGGCCGAAGCCGTGGTGCAGGAGATTCGCGGCGGCGACGGCCGGGCGATCGCGGTTGCCGGCGACGTCGCCCTCGAAAAGGACGTCCTGCACCTGTTCCAGGAGTGCGATCGCTCGCTCGGGCCGCTGAGCGCGCTGGTGAACAACGCCGGCATCGTCGATCGGCAGGCGCGCGTGGACGAGATGGACGCCGCGCGCCTGCAGCGCATGTTCTCGATCAACGTCGTCGGCGCGTTCCTGTGCGCGCGCGAAGCGATCCGGCGCATGTCGACGAAGCACGGCGGCAAGGGCGGCGCCATCGTCAACGTGTCCTCGGCCGCCGCGCGGCTGGGCTCGCCGGGCGAGTACGTGGATTACGCGGCGTCCAAGGGCGCGATCGACACCATGACCCTCGGCCTCGCCAAGGAGCTGGCCGGAGACGGCATCCGCGTGAACGGCGTGCGCCCGGGCTTCGTCAACACCGATATCCACGCCTCGGGCGGGCAGCCCAACCGTCTCGAGCGCGTGCGCGGCGCGATCCCGATGCAGCGCGGCGGCGAGCCCGAGGAAATCGCGCGCGCCGTGCTGTGGCTGCTCTCGGACGAAGCGTCCTACACCACCGGCGCGCTCCTGGACGTCAGCGGCGGGCGTTAGGTCGGCGCGTGCGGCAGCCAACCGCCTACGCCCTCCTCGGTCCCACCGCCAGCGGCAAGTCGCGCCTGGCGCTCGAGCTGGCCGCGCGCCACCCGGTGGAGATCGTGTCGATGGACTCCGCGCAGGTGTACCGAGGCATGGACATCGGCACGGCCAAGCCTTCGCGCGAGGAACGAGAGCGCGTTCCGCATCACCTCGTGGACCTCCTGGAGCCGACGGAATCGTATTCCGCAGGCCGGTTTCGCGCCGACTGCGTCGGCGCGATCATGGAAACTCAAAAGCGCGGCAGGATCCCGCTGCTCGTGGGCGGCACGATGCTCTACTACAAGGCGCTGGTGCAGGGGCTCGACGCCCTGCCCGCGGCCGAGCCCGGGCTGCGCATGCAGATCGACCAGCGCGCGGCGCGCCACGGCTGGCCCGCCCTGCATGCCGAGCTCGCGCGCGTCGACCCGGCCACCGCGGCGCGCGTCTCGCCCAACGACGCGCAGCGCATCCAGCGCGCGCTCGAAGTCTGGGAGCTGGCGGGAAAGCCGATGTCCGCGCTGCAGACGGCGGCCGCTCCAGCCCTGCCTTTTCACTTGCGCGCCTACGCGCTCGTGCCGGAGAGCCGCGACGAGCTGCACCGCCGCATCGCCGAGCGCTTCGATCGCATGCTCGCCGCGGGCCTGATCGAGGAAGTCGAGGGCCTGCGCAAGCGCCATCGACTGCACGCCGGCCTGCCGAGCATGCGCTGCGTAGGCTACCGCCAGGTCTGGGGCTATCTCGAAGGCGAGTATGGCCGCGACGAGCTGCGCGAAAAAGGCATCGCGGCGACACGCCAGCTCGCCAAGCGCCAGCTCACGTGGTTAAGAAGTCTTGCCAGCCTCGAGCCAGCCGAGCGCCTTGTGACTGCTCTCAGACTCACCAAACGCTAGTGCAGAAAGCTCAAAACCCGGAGAACTGCGCGTGCACCGCCGAAGCAGCCAGGTTAATCCGATCGACCACCGACGGCGCCCGGCTCTGCCGTTCCGGATCTTAGGAACTCCGCAATGATTGTTTCCCTCGTCGCCCGTTCCGCGAACGGCAGTGCAATAGTCCGTGCGGACTTGATGGCCTCGGCTTCCGGTGCCTCCAGTTTCCTGCGTACCTCGCCATCGACAAGCCGAACCGGCAGACCGCCGCCATAGCCAAGCGCAATTGTCATGCGGTCATGCCGCTGGTCGACTGACCAGGGAAGATCGAGGAAACGCTTGATGGTTGTTCTTGTCGCCTGCAGATCCTGCACTTTGGTTTCAATTGAATACACCCCTTCGATCCCGTCTAAGCCGAAGGTGTAACTGGTCAACACCCCCACTTTCTTCAACAGAAGATCTTCCAGGAATGCGGCCTTTCGTTCTCTGAAGAATTCTGGTGATCCGGGCATCGTAGCGCTCACGCGACCGGGTTCGAACTGTAGCCACTGATGGCGAAGGCGTGCGGCGTCGCTGAGCAGCTGGAACGTCGTATCGTCGATCTCGGAAGATCTGGGCTCCCTGGACC
>JBFFZT010000480.1:0-2337 GCA_041568535.1 Burkholderiales bacterium
AAACGCGTTGCGCTGGTCCTGCGTCGAGATCAGGCCCGCGATATACAGGTAGCCGGCGCCGACGATGACTGCGCCGAGGAGCGCGGTGAGGCCGCCCAGCACGCCGAAGTGCTGGCGCCCGCGCTTGCGCCGCTCCTCGCGGTGCGGCAGCAGGTTGATGCGCACGTTCATGGGTCGAACCTGCGCATGGCGAGGCCGCAGGCCACGATCAGGGACGGGGCGTCGACCATGAGCTTCTTCATCTGGATGCGGGGCGAAGCCTGCATGGCGGCGAACGGGTTGGCGACCATGGCCGGCACCTGCGTGCGGGTCTGCACCACCTCGTCCATGCCCGGGATCACCGCCGAGCCGCCGGCGAGCAGGATCTGGTCGACGCTGTGGTACTGCGTCGAGGTAAAGAAGAACTGCAACGCGCGCTGCACTTCCATGGACAGGTTCTCCATGAACGGCCGCAGCACCTCGGTCTCGAAGTCATCGGGCAGGCCGCCCGAGCGCTTGGCGCTTTCGGCTTCCTCGACGCTCATACCGTAGCGGGCAACGATGTCCTGGGTGAGCTGGTTGCCGCCGAAGGCCTGCTCGCGCGTGTACACCGACTGGTCATTGCGCATCACGCTGACGTTCATGACGTTGGCGCCCACGTCGACGATGGCCACGTTCAGGTCCTTGCCGGCGCCGGGCAGCTGATTCACCACCAGCCCGAGCGCCGCCTGCTGGGCGAACGACTCGATGTCCATCACCGCCGCTTTGAGGCCGGCGGACTCGGCGACCGCCACGCGGTCCTCGACCTTTTCCTTGCGCGTCGCGGCGATCATCACCTCCTGCTCGTCGGGCGAGGTGGGCGAGGGCCCCACCACCTGGAAGTCGAGGTTCACCTCTTCCAGCGCGAACGGGATGTACTGGTTCGCCTCGGACTCGACCTGCACCTCGAGCTCGGTCTCGCGCAGGCTGGCGGGCACGATGATCTTCTTCGTGATCACGGCGCCCGTGGGCACCGCCATGGCGACATGCTTGGAGCGCGTGCCGAGACGCTTGTAGCCGCGCTTGACGGCTTCCACCACGATTTCGAGGTTGCTGATGTTGCCGTCGACGGTCGCGTCGCGCGGCAACGGCTCGATCACGTAGCGCTCGACGCGAAAAGCGCCCTTGCCCGCGTCCACGATCTCGAGCATCTTCACCGACGATGAGCTGATGTCCAGCCCGAACAACGGCGGCGCCTTCGGGCTGAAGATGTCCAGTTGCATCGTTATTTCCCTTTTTGTATCGGCCCTTAGGCACGATACGTAGAATTTGCGTTAAATGCTAGCAACAACTCCCCCCGGTGTCTAGCGAATCCGTCACCCTCCGAGGGAGGGCTATAATGCGCCCGATTTCCCCTCTGGCGCAAACGCGGCCGCACACGCCCGCAAACACCGTCTAACCCTTGATGTGGCTTCGTTTTTTGACGTTTCCGCTCGCCCTGCTCGGGGGCCTGCTGGTGGCTGCCCTATGCGTGGCCGGGCTGGTGGTAGCACTCGCCTATCCCAACCTGCCGGCGCTGGACACCCTGACCGACTACCAGCCCAAGGTTCCGCTTCGCGTCTACACGGTCGAGGGTGAGCTGATCGGCGAGTTCGGCGAGGAGCGCCGGGTGCTGGTCGACATCAAGGAGGTACCCCCGGCGCTCACCAACGCGATCATCGCCGCCGAGGACGAGCGCTTCTACCAGCACGCGGGCATCGACTACCTCGGCGTGGCCCGCGCCGCCTACGCCAACCTGCTGACCGGCGGGCGGCGCCAGGGCGCCAGCACCATCACCATGCAGGTGGCGCGCAATTTCTTCCTGTCGTCCGAGAAGACGCTCACGCGCAAGCTCTACGAGGTGCTGCTGGCGGTGAAGATCGAGCGCAACCTCACCAAGGACCAGATTCTCGGGCTGTACGTCAATCAGATCTACCTCGGGCAGCGTGCCTACGGCTTCGCCTCGGCCGCGCGCGCCTACTTCGGCAAGCCGCTGGAGAAGCTCACGCTCGCCGAGGCGGCCATGCTCGCCGCGCTGCCGAAGGCGCCTTCGAGCTACAACCCCGTGGCAAACCCGCAGCGCGCGAAGCAGCGCCAGATGTATGTGCTGCGGCGCATGCGGGAGCTGGGCTACATCAGCGTTGACGAGTTTGAAAGCGCAGCCGGCGCGCCCGTCGTCACGCGCAAGGTGGCGGAAACATACGGCGTGCGCGCGGAGTATGTCGCCGAGATGGTGCGCCAGGCGGTGTACGAGCAATATCCCGAGGACGCCTACAGCCGGGGCTTTCGCGTCTATACGACCATCCGCAAGGTCGATCAGGAGGCCGCGGTACAGGCGCT
>JBFFZT010000481.1:0-2335 GCA_041568535.1 Burkholderiales bacterium
AGGGCAGCGTTTCCCAGTCGGGCAGCAGGCACACGCGCAGCTGCGGCGCGAACCAGGCCAGCTCCTCGACCAGGCGCTGGGCGTCGCGCGCGCTGGCGGTGACCACGGCCAGCGGCGCACACTGCGCGGCGAGCCGCGCCAGCGCGAGCGCATCCGCCGACCCGGCGAGTCCCGCCGGGTGCGCACTTCCGGGGAGCGGGTCGCGCAGCATGCCGAATGCAATTATACTTGCTTGAATTCATGGAGTTTTTACCTTGACCTGCGTCGCCCTGATTCCGGCTGCGGGCAGCGGCAGCCGTGCGGCGGGCGCGCAGCCCAAGCAGTACGCCGCGCTCGCGGGCCGGCCGATGCTCTGGCACGCGGTGGCGGCGGTGTGCCGCGCGCCGGTGGAGACGGTGTTCGTGGTGCTCGCGCCCGGCGACACCGCGTTCAAGGGCTGCGACTGGAGCGCGTTCGCGGGCAAGATCGCCCCGCTGTACTGCGGCGGCGAGACGCGGCGCGATTCGGTGTACAACGGGCTGGTGGCGGCGATGGCGGCGGTGGACGCGGACGACTGGGTGCTGGTGCATGATGCGGCGCGGCCGTGCCTGCCCGCGGCCGACCTCGCGCGGCTCTACGAGGAATGCCGCCACGACGAGATCGGCGGCATCCTCGCGCTGCCGGTGGCCGACACCGTGAAGCGCGCGGGCAAGGACGAGACCGGCGCGCAGCGCGTCGCGGGCACCGAGAACCGCGAGCAGCTGTGGCTCGCGCAGACGCCGCAGATGTTCCGCGCCGCGCTGCTCGCCGAAGCGCTCGGCAAGGCGAAGGGCGCCGTCACCGACGAGGCGAGCGCCATCGAGCAGATGGGCCTGCGGCCGCGGCTGGTCGCCGGCAGCCGCGAGAACCTCAAGGTCACCTACGCGGAAGACCTGGCGATCGCCGCCGCCATCCTCGAAAGGCGCACATCATGAGAATCGGGCAGGGCTTCGACGTGCACGCGCTGGTGCCGGACCGCCGGCTGGTGCTGGGCGGCGTGCACATCCCGCACCACCTCGGGCTGGAAGGGCATTCCGACGCCGACGTGCTGCTGCACGCGATCTGTGACGCGCTGCTCGGCGCGGCGGGGCTCGGCGACATCGGCGGGCACTATCCCGACAGCGACGCGCAGTATTCGGAGATCGACAGCCGGCGCCTGCTGCGCGACGTCGCGGCGAAGCTCGCGGCGCGCAAGTTTCGCGTCGTCAACGTCGACGCCACGGTCATCGCGCAGGCGCCGCGCCTCGCGCCGCACTTCGCCGCAATGAAAGCCAACATCGCCGCCGACCTCGGGGTGGGCGAAGCCGCGGTGAACCTCAAGGCCACGACCACCGAAGGACTCGGCTTCACCGGCCGCGGCGAGGGCATCGCCGCCATGGCCGTGGCCCTGATCGAGGAGCGCTGACATGTACTCGCCGCCGTACAACCGGGTCGAAGGCCGCAAGGAGCTGCTCGACTTCATGCGCGCCAACAACTTCGCGCTGCTGGTGACGGCCACCGCGGGCGTGCCGCTCGCCTCGCACCTGCCGGTGACGCTCGCCGACGGCGAGAACGGCATCGTCATCCACTCGCACATGGCGAAGCCCAACCCGCAGTGGAAGGAGTTCTTCGACGACGAGGTGCTGGTGGTGTTCTCGGGGCCGCACGGCTACATCTCGCCGCGCTGGTACGAGGCAACCGAGCGCGTGCCGACGTGGAACTACGCGGCGGTGCATGCCTACGGCACCGCGCGAGTCACCACCGATAGGCAAGTCAAGCATGCTGCGCAGCGCGCGCTGGTGGCCGAGCTCGACCCCGAATGGCTGCCGAAGTTCGACGCGCTGCGCCCCGAGTACGTCGCCAGCATGCTGGACGGGATCGTGACGTTCGATGTCGCGGTGACACGCCTCGAGACGCGCTGGAAGCTGTCGCAGAACCGCGGCCGCGACGAGCAGGAGCGGATCGCCGTGCAACTCGAACGCTCGGCCGACAGCACCGAGCAGGCGCTGGCCGCTCTGACACGGGCGCATTTCGTAGCCACTTGAACCCGCGGGCGGACGAAGGCGAGCGCTCCAACGCCGGAGCGCCGCCACTGGGCGCGCGCTCACGCGTGTTCTTTGCCTGCTGGCCGCCGCCGCAGGTGGCGAGTCGACTTGCCGATCAAGCACGCGCGCTCGGACGCGCCAGCGGCGCTCGAGCGATGCGCGCCGATACGCTGCATCTGACGCTCGCATTCCTCGGCCACGCGCCCGGTTCCGCGGCCACGGTTCTGGAGCAGCTCGATCCCGCTGAGGCGGCAGCTTTCCTGGAAGAGATTCCGGCAAGAATGGCGGCGCCG
>JBFFZT010000482.1:0-2331 GCA_041568535.1 Burkholderiales bacterium
ACCACGGTCCCTTCGTACATGACCACCACCTGGTCGGCGAACGTCATCGCTTCGGTCTGGTCGTGCGTCACGTAGACCATGGTCATGCCGATGCGCTGGTGCAGCTCCTTCAGCTTCGAACGCAGCCGCCACTTCAAGTGCGGGTCGATCACGGTGAGCGGCTCATCGAACATGATCACGTTCACATCGGAGCGCGCGAGGCCCCGGCCCAGAGAAATCTTCTGCTTGCCGTCGGCGGTAAGCCCCGCCGCGCGTTGCGGCAGCATCGCTTCCAGGTCGAGCAGCGCTGCGACTTCGCGCACGCGGGCGTCGACCTGCGCCGCCGGCACGCCGCGGTTGCGCAGCGGAAAGGCGAGGTTGTCGTACACGCTCATCGTGTCGTAGACCACCGGGAACTGGAACACCTGCGCGATATTGCGCTGATCGGGCGGCTGATCGGTGACGTCCTCATCACCGAAATACACGCGTCCCGCGCTCGGCCGCAGCAGGCCCGAGACGATGCTGAGCAACGTCGTTTTGCCGCAACCGGACGGGCCGAGCAACGCGTAGGCGCCACCGTCGTCCCATTCCAGATCGATGCGCTTCAGCGCCCAGTCCACCTCGCGCGAGGGCTCTTGCAGATAGCTGTGGCGCAGTTGCTCGAGGCGGATGCGGGCCATGGCGCTCAGCTCGCCACGCGCGCGCCGTCCGGCGCGAAATAAAAGCAGCGCTCCACCTCCAGCGCAAAACGCGCCGCCTGACCGACGCGAAAGGCGTGCACGCCGTGCGACAGCGAAACCCAGGTGCGTCCGCCGATGTCGACGTGCACCACGCTCTCCGAACCGCTGATCTCGGCGATCAGCACCTTGCACTCGATCTGCACGCCCGGCTCCGTGCCCGCGGACGGTGCCACGTGATGCGGCCGCAATCCCATGGTGTACGTGCCATCCGGCAGGTCGCGCACCCGGCCTTGCGCGGGCCAGCTCACCTGCTCGGACAGGCGGATGCGGCCGTCCTGCTTCGTCACCTGCGCGGTGTTGATGGGGGGGTCCGAGTACACCTGCGCCGTGATCAGGTCGGCGGGCTCGCGGTAGACCGCGCTGTTCGGACCGTACTGGGTGACGCGCCCTTCGTGCAGCGTGGCCGTGTGCCCGCCGAGCAGCAGCGCTTCGCCCGGCTCGCTCGTTGCGTAGACCACGGTGCAATCGCGATCCGCAAACAGGCGCGGCAGCTCCTCGCGCAGCGATTCGCGCAGCTTGTAGTCGAGGTTGGCGAGCGGCTCGTCGAGCAGCACCAGCTCGGCGTCCTTGGCGAGCGCGCGCGCGAGCGCCGTACGCTGCTGCTGCCCGCCGGACAGCTCCGCCGGCCGCCGCTCGAGGAACGGCGTGAGCTGCAGCAGCTCGGCGATCTTGCCCACGCGCGCGCGTACTTCCGCGTCCGCGAGGCGCGCGACGCGCAGCGGCGAGGCGATGTTCTCGTAGACTGAGAAATTCGGATAGTTGATGAATTGCTGGAACACCATCGCGACATTGCGCTTTTGCACCGGCACCCCGGTGACGTCGCGGCCGCCGAACCAGATGCGGCCTGCGCTCGGCGGGACGAGGCCCGCCATCAGCTGCATCAGCGTGGTCTTGCCCGACAGCGTGGTGCCGAGCAGGATGTTGAATCCGCCCGGCTGCAGCGTCAGGCTGGTGGGGTGGATATGCGTGCGGCCACTGACACGCCGCGTAACGTCCTTCAGGGCGAGCATCTGCGTGCCGCCAAGCTAGCACGGACCGGAGGCCTCGCGCCCCCGGCCCGTGTCGCCCGCTGCGCTAGCGCCGCGCCCAGCGCTTGACCAGCTCGTCGTAGTCCTGCGTCTCGCCTTTCGGCTTCTCGTTGGCGACCTTCGCCTTCGGGCCGTTCGGCTTGCCGAGCCACTCCTTGGGATCCTTCGGCTTGTTGAGCCGCGGACCGCAGCCGCCGTAGGTCTTGGCGCGTTCGTCGGCCGTCTGCATGCGCGCCATGACCTCGTCCATCTGCTCCGCGAGGCGGTCCATCGCCTGCTGCGGCGTGAAGGCGCCGGAGTTGACGTCGCCGATGTTCTGCCACCAGAGCTGCGCCAGCTTCGGGTAGTCGGGTACGTTGACGCCGGTCGGGGTCCACATCACGCGGTCGGGCGAGCGGTAGAACTCGACCAGACCACCAAGCTTCGGCGCGCGCTCGGTGAACGACTTGTGGTTGACGGTGCTGTCGCGGATGAACGTCAGGCCCACGTGGCTCTTCTTCACGTCGACGGTCTTCGAGACGACGAACTGCGCGTAGAGCCATGCTGCCTTGCGGCGGTTCACCGGCGTGGACTTGAACAGCGTC
>JBFFZT010000483.1:0-2307 GCA_041568535.1 Burkholderiales bacterium
CGCGCTCCTCGTCGTCGTCGCGCTCGCCGTCATCCTGCTGCGCTACGCGCCGCCATGGTGGCGGCGCCTGCGGCTGCGCCGGCGGCTGCTCGCGGCGCTCAGGCAGGCCGCGAGCGCGGCCGAGGTGTCGCAGCTCCTGCGTCTGGCCGCGCTCGAGCGCTTCCCCGAGAGGAACGCCGCCGGGCTCAACGGCGCCGAGTGGGTGGCGTTCCTCGAGCGCTGCGCGCCCGGGCGCTTCGCGGCGCTCGGCGCCGCGCTCACCGAGGCGCCCTACCGCGCGGGCGACGCGGGCGCCGAGCTCGCGCGCCTGCGCGCGGCGGCGCGCGACTGGCTGCAGGCGGTGCTCTGATGCTCGAGTTCGCCTGGCCGTTCGCCGCGCTCGCCCTCGTGCTGCCCTGGCTCGTGATGCGCTACGTGCCGCGCGCGGCGCCGCTCGCCACGCCGCTCAAGGTGCCGTTCCTCGCGCAGGCGCGCGCCTGGTCGGGCGCGGGCGCGCGCGTGCGGCCGCGCCTGCGGCTCGTGCTCGCGCTGGCCGCGTGGGCGGCGCTCGTCGCGGCCGCGTGCCGGCCGCAGTGGGTCGGCGAGCCGGTGGGCGTGCCCTCCAGCGGGCGCAGCATGCTGCTTGCGCTCGACGTCTCGGCGAGCATGCGCATGGCCGCGCTCGGCCCCGAGCTCGGGCTGGAGGTGATGCGCCGCACCGCGCGCAGCTTCGTCGCCGCGCGCGCGGGCGATCGCATCGGGCTGATCGTGTTCGGCTCCAAGGCCTACGTGCAGGCGCCGCTGACCTTCGACCTGCGCGCGGTCGCGGAGATGATCGACGAGACCTTCATCGGCCTCGCCGGCGAAGGCACCGCGCTCGGCGACGCCGTCGCGCTCGGCGTGGCGCGCCTCAGGGCGATGCAGCGCGACGAGCGCGTGCTGATCCTGCTCACCGACGGCTCGAGCACCGACGGCACAGTCACGGTGGAGGATGCAGCGCGCCTCGCGCGCCTGCACGGCGTGCGGGTGCACGCCATCGGCATCGGCACGCCGCGCACCGAGGTCGACATGCGTCCGGGCGAGGGCCTCGACGAGAACGCGCTGAAGCTCGTCGCCGCGCAATCGGGCGGGCAGTACTTCCGCGCCGACAACCGCGCGGCGCTGGAGCGCATCTACGCCGCGCTCGAGGCGATCGAGCCCTCGGCGCTCGACGAGCGCCACTACCGGCCGACGCTCGAGCTCTACGCCTGGCCGCTCGGCCTCGCGCTGGCGCTGGCGCTCGCGGGCTTCGCCGCGAGCCTGCGCGAGGGGCGGCGATGATCGAGTGGCTGCGCCCGGGGTGGCTCGCCGCGCTGCCGCTCGGGCTCGCCCTGTTGTTATGGTGGTGGCGCGCGCGCGCGGGCGCCGGCCCGTGGCGGCGCCACGTCGACGCGGAGCTGCTGGCGCACCTCGCGGGCCGCGCGCCGGCCTGGAGCGCGCGCCTTGCGCTCGGCGCCGCCCTGCTCACGCTCGTGCTGGTCTGCGTGGCGCTCGCCGGGCCGAGCTGGCGCGCGCAGCCCGCGCCGCTGTACCGGGACTTGAGCGCGCGCATCGTGGTGCTCGACCTGTCGCCCTCGATGGACGCGGTCGACACGGTGCCGAGCCGCCTGGAGCGCGCGCGCGCGGCGCTGGTGACGCTGCTGCGCGAATCCGCGGACGCGCAGCTCGGGCTGGTGGTGTTCGGCGCCGACGCCTTCACCGTGGCGCCGCTCATGAACGACCCCTCGGCGCTCGTGCACCTCGCCGCGAGCCTGGGCACCGGCACCGTGCCGCGCGCCGGCAGCCGGCCCGACCTCGGCCTGGAGATGGCGCGCGAGCTCCTCGAGCGCGCCGGCGTGGTCGCGGGCGACGTCATCCTGGTGGGCGACAGCGCCGGCGACGAGCGCACGCTCGCGGCCGCGCAGCGCCTGCGCGACGCGGGCTTTCCGCTCTCGGTGCTCGGCGTGGGCACGCCGCACGGCGGCCCGGTGCGCCTGGCGAACGGCGCCTTCGCGCGCGCCGACAGCGGCGAGATCCTCGTCGTGCATCCCGAGCTCGCCGCGCTCGAGCGCGTGGCGCAGGCCGGCGGCGGGCGCTTTCACCTGCTCGGCGTCGAGCCGCCGCGCTTTGCGCGCGGCGCGCAGGCCTGGGCCGAGGCGCCGAGCGCGCCGGCGGGCGAATCGAGCGTGCGCCAGGACGACGGCATCTGGTTCGCGCTCCTCGCGCTGCCGTTCGCGGCGCTGCTGTTTCGCCGCGGCTGGCTCGCCGGGATCGCGGCGCTCGCCCTCGCCCTGCCGCCCGAGGAGGGCC
>JBFFZT010000484.1:0-2306 GCA_041568535.1 Burkholderiales bacterium
ACCGCGGTGGCGCGGCTCGCCGCGCCGCGGCTCGCCGCGGGCGAGGGCGTCGATGCCGCGCGCATCGCGCCGGTCTACCTGCGCGACAAGGTCGCGCTGACCACGGAGGAGCGCCGCAACCGATGAGCGCCGTGCTGAAGGACCTGCCGCGGCTCGCGACGATGCGCGAGGCCGACCTCGACGAGGTGCTGGCGATCGAGCGCGCCGTCTACAGCCATCCCTGGACGCGCGGCAACTTCGCCGACTCGCTGCGCTCGGGCTACGCCTGCCGCACCTGGCGCGCCGAGCGCGCGCTCGTCGGGTACTTCGTGCTGATGGCGGCGGCGGGCGAAGCGCACCTGCTCAACTTGTCGATCGCGGTCGCCTGGCAGCGGCGCGGCCACGGGACGGCGCTGCTCGCCGAGGCGATCCGCATCGGCCGCGACATGGGCGCGCGCAACATCTTCCTCGAGGTGCGGCCGAGCAACCTGCCGGGGCAGGCGCTCTACGAGCGCCACGGCTTTCGCAAGATCGCGCAGCGGCGCAATTACTACCCGGCGTCCAACGGGCGCGAGGACGCGCTGGTGCTGAGCAGGGCGCTGTGAGCAGGAGGCTGGAGATTCTCACCGAGATGGGATTGGCTCCCGTCTGGCGGTTGAGGCAGGAAAAGAACCCCCCCGTTTCCGCAAAAGAAGAGGCTGCGGAAACGGGGGGATCGAGGGAAGAGCAAATCGCGACGATGGAGTGGCCGGCGCTTAAGGCGGCGGTAGCCGGTTGCACCGCCTGCGGTCTGCGTGCCGGCTGCAAGCAAACTGTTTTCGGTGTGGGCGACGAGTCCGCCAACTGGCTGCTCGTCGGCGAAGCGCCGGGCGCTGAAGAAGACCGGCTCGGCGAGCCGTTCGTCGGGCAGGCCGGAAAGCTTCTCGACAACATGCTGGCGCCGCTCGGTCTCGCGCGCGGCAAGAACGTCTACATTGCCAACGTCCTCAAGTGCCGGCCGCCGGGCAACCGCAATCCCGAGCCGTCCGAGGTCGCTACGTGCTCACCGTACTTGCGGCGCCAGATCGAGCTGATCCAGCCCAAGCTCATCGTGGCGATGGGGCGCTTCGCGGTGCAGACGCTGCTGAATACCGACGCCACCATCGGCAGCCTGCGCGGCAAGGTGCACCAGTATCACGGCGTGCCGCTGGTCGTGACCTACCACCCCGCGTATCTGCTCAGGAACCTGCCCGACAAGGCGAAGGCGTGGGCTGATCTTGTTTTTGCCCGGAAGACCATCGCCTCGAGCTGAGGCTAAATGGTGACAGTCACCATTTAGTGTTTTTCCGAGCGGGCGATCTCGAGCAGCGCCTCGATCTCCTCCCGATGCACGCGCCGGTTGCGCCGGTACCAGAACAGCACGACGGTCATGGTGCCGGCGACGAACAGGCCGAAAATCACGATCACCGTGTAGATCGACAGCCCCGCGCCCAGCATCGCCGAGTACGACGCGATCATGAACAGGATCGACAGGTTCTCGTTGAAGTTCTGCACCGCGATCGAGCGCCCCGCGCCCATCAGGTTGTGGCCGCGGTGCTGCAGCAGCGCGTTCATCGGCACCACGAAGTAGCCCGCCATGGCGCCCATGGCGATGAGCAGCGGGATGGCGACGCCGATGGTGCCGACGAAGTTCATCGCGATGACCACCAGCCCCATGCCGATGCCGAGCGGGATCACGCCTACCGCGCGGTCGAGCGAAACGCGCAGCGACGCGACCACCGCGCCCAGGGCGATGCCCAGGGCCACCACGCCCTGCAGAATGGCGGCGCGCGACAGGTTGTAGTCGAGCGCGACGCGCGCCCACTCGATGACGATGAACTGCAGCGTGGCGCCCGCGCCCCAGAACAGCGTGGTCACGGCGAGCGAGATCTGGCCCAGGCGGTCGGTCCAGAGGCGCTTGCAGCAGTTGTAGAAATCGCGCAGCGTCTCCAGCGGGTCGGGCGGCAGCGGCTTGAGCGCCACGCCGGTACGCGGCACGTACAGGTTGAAGATGGCGGCCGCCGCGTAGACGAAGACGATCACCGAGATGGCCGCCTCGGCGGCGTTGTCCACGCCGAAGTCGAAGAGCGGCGCGTCGTAGCCCAGGAGGTGCCCCGAGACGCGCGCGCTGATCAGCACCCCGCCGAGCACCGTGCCGAGGATGATCGAGCCGACGGTGAGGCCCTCGATCCAGCCGTTGGCGATCACCAGCTTGGTGGGCGGCAGGTACTCGGTGAGGATGCCGTACTTGGCCGGGGAGTAGGCGGCGGCGCCCAGGCCGACCAGCGCGTAGGCGGCGAGCGGGTTCA
>JBFFZT010000485.1:0-2302 GCA_041568535.1 Burkholderiales bacterium
GAGTCCCGGGGCCTTCGTGTAGTAGGTCTTCTCGGTGTCGGGATCGCGCCAGTGGTCGCCCCAGCCGGTGCGCACGTAGACCACGTCGCCGTACTGGATGCCGCGCTTGCCCAGACCCTGGACCTTGAGCATCGCCTCGATGTCCTGGCGCGTCACGACTTCGCCGGCCTTCATCGCCGCGCCGCCGCCAACGTGCGTCTTCGCATCGAGCAGCACCGCGCTGGTCACGATGGGGGGCGCTTTTTCCATGCCGAGACGGGCGAGCGGCGATTCCGGCGTGGGCTTGACGTCGGCCTGCGTAAAGCCGCCGTAGTAGCGCAGGCTGTCCGCGGGGAACGGCGGCTTGCCGTCCCAGGGCGGGGTCATGTAGGCGAAATGACCGAGCGCGTCCATCTGCGTGCCCTGCGCGGCGGGCTCGGCGCCTTCGTTCAGGGCTTCGCCGTTGAAGCCGTGGCCGGTGCCCGGCAGGCCCGCGGTGAGCTTGGGCGTCTGCACGTACGGTCCCGTGAACGGCGACAGCGGCATCGTATTCGAGCGCGGGTACGACAGCTCGTAGGATCGGGCCGATCGCTGCTCGAGATGCCAGGCGCAGCGCGCCCAGGTGGCGGGCCCGATCTGGTTGGCCATGCCGCGCTCGTCGCCCGCCGGCCACGGCGGTTGCGGCGTTTGCTTGCGCGATTGCGCGAGGAGGTTCCAGGGCTCCATGGCCGGAGCGTTCGCGGCGCCGAAGCAGGCCGGCAGCGCGAGCGCGAGGAGCAAGAAGCGGCGAAGAGGCATGTGGACTCCGGTGAAGTGCGGAATAACGGCGTAATCGTAACGTGATTCCATGTAAGCTCGCGCGGTCCCACGGGGAGGAAAGCGCGGTGCGCGCAGCCGGATTCATCCTGTTCACGCTGTGGCTGAGTACGGCGTCGGCCTACGGCGACAGATTCGACGCGGCGCTCGACGCGGGCGCGGGCTCGGGCGGTGCGGTGCGCGCCGAGCGCTCGCCGTACGTGGGCGGCGGCGAGCGCTACGATTACCTGCCGGTGAACGTCTACGCCGGCGAGCACGCCTACCTGCATTCCGACCGCGTGGGCCTGAAGCTCGACCTGGACGCGGCGCAGCGCGTCGACGTGTTTCTCGCGCATCGCTACGAAGGCACGCCGCTCACGCGGCCGCCGGCGGTGCTCGCCGGCATGGCGCTGCGCGAGCAGGGCACGGACCTCGGCATCGGCTATCGCCGGCAGATGGCGTGGGGCACCCTGGGCGTCGAAGCGCTGCACAACGTCGACGAGGCTTCGCGCGGCAGCGAAGTGCGGCTGCGCCTGGTGAAATCGGTGCAGCGCGGCGAGCTGCGCCTGTGGCCGCAGGCGATGCTCGCGTGGCGGGACGATAAGCTCAACGACTATTACTACGGCGTACGCGCCGCCGAGGCGAACGCCGCGCGCCCGGCCTACGTCGCCGGCTCGGGCCTCAACCTGGAGCTGGCCGTCTACGCGAGCTACCCGCTGAGCAAGAACTGGCAGCTGCTCGGCGGCATTTCGGCGACGCAGTGGGCGGGCAGCGTGCGCTCGAGCCCGATCGTGGAGAACCGGCTGCAGGCCGCGGCCACCCTGGGGCTGCTCTACGAGCATTCGCCGCAAGCCGACGCCTGGAGCACGTCGCGCCCGCTCTGGGTCAAGGTGTACACCGGCAAGGCGAGCGAGTGCGACGTGCTGCAGGTCGTGCTGCTCCGGTGCACCTCGACCAACACGCCGGAGGATACCCGCGTCGCCTCGGTCGAGGTCGGCCGCACGCTGATCGAGCGCCTGTACGGCTGGAACGTGGATATCGCCGGCTACGTCGGTCTGCTGCGCCACGACGAGAACGGCTTCCAGCCCGACCACTGGCAGGTGAATGCCTACTTCAAGTCGTTCTGGTACGGCTTTCCGTGGCGCGACCGCGTCAAGACGCGTCTGGGCATCGGCTCGGGCCTGTCGTACGCGGAGCGCATCCCGACCATCGAGGCGCGCGACCAGGCGCGCCGCGGCGAGAACACCAACAAGCTGATCACCTACCTCGACCCGACCATCGACTTCAGCCTCGGCGACCTCGTCGGCAGCCGCGCGCTGAAGAACACTTTTGTCGGCCTCGGCGTGTCGCACCGCTCGGGCATCTTCGGCCTGTCGCGGCTGCTCGGCAACGTCGACGGCGGCTCGAACTACATCTACACCTACGTCGAGTTCGGGATCTGAGCGCCGGCGGCGCGCGCGGCGCGGTCCATCGCGGCGTCGTGCTGCGCCACGCGGTTGCGCCCGGCTTCCTTCGCGCCGTAGAGCGC
>JBFFZT010000486.1:0-2302 GCA_041568535.1 Burkholderiales bacterium
GGCGCCCCGGTGGACGCCGACGCGGCCGCCAAGGACTACGTCTGAGCGAAGGCGGCCGGGCGGCGCGCCCCGTCCTGCACTTCTCGCACGCCAACGGCTTTCCCGCGCCGTGCTACGAGGCGATGCTCGCGCCGCTGCGCGCGCGCTATCGCGTCGGCTACGTCGAGGCGATCGGCACCGACCCGCGCTACCCGCCCACCGAAGGCTGGCCGCACCTGGTCGAGCAGCTGATCGCCGTCCTCGAGCGCGACTACGGCGGCGAGCCGGTGTTCGGCGTCGGGCATTCGCTCGGCGCGTATCTCAACTTTCTCGCCGCGGTGCGCCGCCCCGAGCTGTTTCGCGCCATCGTGCTGCTCGATGCGCCGGTCATCGGCGCCTTGCGCGGCCGCGCGCTCGGCGTGGCGAAGCGCCTGGGCATGGTCGACCGCTTCACGCCGGCGGGGATGACGCGCGAGCGCAGGAGCGTCTGGACCAGCCGCGAGGAGGCCAAGGCGCACTTCCTGTCGAAGAAGCTCTTCCGGCACTTCACCGACGAGTGCCTCGAGCACTATGTGCGCTTCGGCCTGGCCGGCGCGCCGGGGCGCTTTCGCCTGCTGATCGACCCGGAGATCGAGTACCTCATCTATCGCACCATTCCGCACGACATGGGCCGGCACCTGCGCGCGCTCAAGGTGCCGGCGGGCTTCGTCGGCGGCGCGGACTCCGACGTGCTGCGCCGCGTGGGCCTGGGCGCGATGCGCGGGCCGCGCTTCGCGAAGCTGCGCGTGCCCGGCGGGCACCTGTTTCCGTTCGAGCACCCGCTCGTGGCCGCGGGCGCGGTCGAGGAGCTGCTCGCTACGCTCGGGGCCTAGGTGCTGCGCCCGCGCTTCTGGCGCAGCAGCTCCTCGGTGCGCTTGATGCTGATCTCGACGCCCAGCATGTTGGGATTGGCCTGCAGCGCGCGGCGCCAGTACTCGATCGCCTTGTCGTACTCGCCGAGCTGGAAGTAGATCTGGCCGTAGCCCGAGAGCGCGCCGAAGTGCTGCGGGTTGCGCTTCATCACCTCGTCGCAGTCGGCGAGCGAGCGCCGGTACTCGCCCGCGAGGTAGAGCGCCGTGGCGCGCTTGTTCCAGCCCTCGGCGAAGTCGGGCCGCCGGCGGATGACCTCGGAGAAGATCGCCACGGCCTCGCCGTAGCGCCCGGACTGCATCTCCTCCACCCCGCGCGCCATGGTGCGGTCGATCTCCGCCTCGCCCGAGCGGCCCCAGAGCAGCCACAGCCCCTGCTCGGCATACTCGCGCACGAAGGGGCTCTG
The DNA here is from genome assembly GCA_041568535.1 of Burkholderiales bacterium. Classification (GTDB taxonomy): domain Bacteria; phylum Pseudomonadota; class Gammaproteobacteria; order Burkholderiales; family SG8-39; genus JAABQT01. The sequence goes on from JBFFZT010000486.1 coordinate 1,295, forward strand.
GTCGTGCAGGCGCCGGACCAGGAGCCCGGTATCCTCCATGCGTCCGTGGTTGGCGACCCAGACCACGGCCTCGGCGCGCCGCTCGGTCACCGGGTCCTCGAGGGCGGCGAGCGCCTCTTCGCGCGTGGCGGGCGGCGCCGGGAATGCGCCGGAGGCGGCGAGTGTTAGCGCAAGCGCGGCTGCCAGGCGCACAATTCCGGACATGGACGGCAAACACCTGCGGGCGGTCATTCGTCCGCTCATCATAGCGCTGCTCGCGCTGCCGCTGGTGGCGTGGGCGGCGGACGAGGCCGCCGTCGCGGCGGACCCCGTGCTGCAGAAGGCGCGGGACGCCACGGCGCGCCAGGACTTCGGCGCGGCCGCGGCGATCCTGCGCGACGCGCTGGCCAAGACGCCCGCCAACCCCGACTACCACAACCTCTACGCCTACGCCGTGCGCCAGGGGCCGCAGCCGGACATGGACCTGGTGTTCAAGCACTACAACGAGGCGCTGCGCCTCGCCCCCAAGCACCGCGGCGCGCACGAGTACATCGGCGAGGCCTACCTGATGGTGGGCAACGTGGGCAAGGCGAAGGAGCACCTCGCGCAGCTGGACAAGCTGTGCTTTTTCGGCTGCGAGGAGTACAGCAGCCTGAAGAAAGCCATCCAGGCGCACGAGGCGAAGGGCAAGCGCTAGTGTAAATTGCGCCTGCGATGGCGGGCGCGAAGAAGAAGTTCGAGATTGCCGTTCTTCCGGGCGACGGCATCGGCGTCGAGGTCATCGACGCGACGATCCCGGTTCTGGAAAAGGCGTTGCGCGATAGCGGGCTGTCGCTCGCTTTTCGCACGCACCCGGCGGGTGCGCTGCACTACAAGGCGACCGGGGAGGCCCTGCCCGAGGCGACGCTCGAAGCCGCGCGCGCCGCCGACGCCATCCTGCTCGGGGCCATGGGCTGGCCCGAGATCCGCTACCCCGACGGCACCGAGATCGGCCCGCAGCTCGACCTGCGCTTCAAGCTCGAGCTCTAC
>JBFFZT010000487.1:0-2290 GCA_041568535.1 Burkholderiales bacterium
AGCTTGTACATCTTCAGCGCCGCGAGCAGCGTGCCGCCGGCGCCATGCACGATGCACTTGGGCTTGCCGGTGGTGCCCGAGGTAAAGAGGATGTACACCGGGTGGTCGAAGGGCAGTTGCGCCCACGCGATGTCGCCCGGCGTGTGCCGGCGCAGCCACTCGTCCAGCAGCACCGCCTTCGGAATGTCGTCGATGTCCGGCCGCGGCTCCAGGTAGGGGACCACCACCACCTTGCGCAGCGACGGCAGGCGCTCGGCGATCTCGCGCACGCGCTCGAGCACGTCGTACTGCTTGCCGTTGTAGAGATAGCCGTCGGCGACGAACAGCACCTTGGGTTCGATCTGGCCGAAGCGGTCGAGGACGCCGTCGACGCCGAAGTCCGGCGAGCACGACGACCAGACGATGCCCTGCGACAGCGCGGCGAGCGCGAGCATGCCGGTTTCCGGCAGATTGGGGATGAAGGCGGCGGCGCGGTCCCCGGCGCGCAGGCCCAGTGCGGCGAGCGCCTGCACGGCGCGCGACACGTCGCTCGTCACGTCGGAGTAGCTGACGCGGCGCTGCGGGCCGCGCTCGTCCCAGAACACGAACGCATCGCCGCGGTCGCCGCGGCGCAGCAGGTTCTCGGCGAAATTGAGGCGCGCCTCGGGAAACCATTTCGCGCCGGGCATCTTGTCGCCGTCGACGAGCACGGTGGACCCCTTGCGCGACGCCTTCACGCCGCACCATTCCCACACCTCGTTCCAGAACTGCTCCGGATTGTCGACCGTCCACTGGTAGAACTCGGCGTAGGTGTTCAGGTCGAGCCGGAACTTGCGCACCGCGTGGCGCGCGAACTGCGTGAGCTGCGCCTGCTCGATCGCTTCCTCGGAGGGCTGCCACAGGGGGTGCATGGGCGGATTATCCCGCCGATGCGCTAGGATTGTCCCATGACGACCACTATCGCATTCCTCGGACTGGGCGCCATGGGTGCGCGCATGGCGGCGAACCTGAGGGCGGCCGGCTATGCGCTGCGCGTGTACAACCGCGACCGCGCCAAGGCGCGCGCGCTCGCCGGCGAGGGCGCGCAGGCCTGCGACACGCCCGCCGCCGCCGTGCAGGGCGCGTCCTATGTGGTCTCGATGGTCGCCGACGACGTGGCGACGCGCGCGGTCATGCTGGGCACCGACGGCGCCGTGGCCGCGGCCACCGCGGGCACGATCATCGTCGATTCAAGCACCAATACGCCCGCCATGGCGCGCGAAGTGGCGCAGGCGGCCGCCGCGCGGCGCGTGCAGTACCTCGATGCGCCGGTGTCGGGCAGCCTCGCACAGGCGCAGGGCAAGGAGCTCGTGTTCATGGTCGGCGGCGACAAGGTCGCGTTCGAGCGCGCCCAGCCGGTGCTCGCCGCCATGGGGCGCATGGCGAAATACATGGGCGCCTCCGGGACCGGTGCCACCATCAAGCTGATCAACAACATGCTCTCCGGCGCGGCCACCGCGGCCACGGCGGAGGCGGTGATGATCGCCGAGGCCGCCGGGCTCGACCGCGCCGCCACCCTGGAGGTGCTGGGCGAAGGCGCCGCCGGGTCGCGGCTGATGAAGACGCGCATGCCGAAGATGTTCAACCGCGACTTCGCGCCCCAGTTCCAGCTGCAGCTGATGGAGAAGGACCTGCGCTACTTCCAGATGCTCGCCCAGGAGCTCGATCGGCCGGTGCCGTTCGCCGCGCTGGTGCGCAGCCAGTTCCTGGCGGCGCGCCGCGCCGAGCTCGGCGCGCTCGACTCGAGCGCGCTATACCTGCAGGCGGCGGGCGAGAAGCCCAAGCGCTGAGCCGCCGCGTGCACTACATGATGCGCGGCGACGTCCGCGTGCTGTTCGTGCTGTTCGCCGTGTCCGGCTTCACCGGGCTGGTGTACGAAGCCGTCTGGTCGCATTACTTGAAGCTGTTCCTCGGCTCGGCGGCGTTCGCGCAGTCTTTCGTCCTTGCCGCCTTCATGGGCGGCATGGCGCTCGGCGCATGGCTCGCGAGCCGCGGCAGCGCGCGCTGGCGCAATCTGCTCGCGGCGTATGCCTGGATCGAGGCGCTGATCGGGCTGGCCGCGCTCGCCTTCCATCCGGTCTTCGTGGCGCTCACCGACGCCTCCCTCGAGCACGTGATTCCGGCCATCGGCCAGCCCTCGCTGATCGAGCTCTACAAGTACGCCGTGTGCGCGCTGCTCATCGTGCCGCAGACGGTGCTGCTCGGCATGACCTTCCCGCTGATGAGCGGCGCGGTGATCCGCCGCCATCCCAGCGACGCGGCGGGCCGGCCG
>JBFFZT010000488.1:0-2289 GCA_041568535.1 Burkholderiales bacterium
CACCACGCGGTTCTCCACCACCATGTCGCGCAGGCGGAACGGCGTGAACATCGGCACCGGCGGGTTCTTCATGTCGATGTCGAAGCCCTGCGCCTTTACCTGCTGCGCGAACCAGCGGTGCATGCCCTGCACGTACGTGGGGTCGCGCAGCTCCAGGTTCTCCCAGGTGATCTGCTTGGAGCGCGACATCACACCGAAGGCGAACTGCTCGGGCGCCATGCCCCAGTAGCGCTGCATGTGCTCGAACCACGCCAGGGACACGTTGGCCGCGTGCTGCGTCTTCTCCACTTCCTCGCGCCGCGCGGTGTCGTAGCGCGCGAGCGCCTTCGGCACGGCGCCCTCCTTCCGGAGGGCCTCGTACAGCGCGATCGCATCCTCCATGGCGAGCTTGGTGCCCGAGCCGATGGAGAAGTGCGCCGTGGCCTTGGCGTCGCCGATCAGCACCGCGTTGTCCTTCACCCAGGTCTCGTTGACGATGGTGGGGAAGTTGCGCCAGATCGAGCGGTTGGCGATCAGCGGATGGCCGTCGAGCTCCTCGGCGAACACGCGCTCGAGCACCGGCAGCATCTCGGCCTCGCCCATCTTGTCGAAGCCGAAGTTCTTCCACGTGGCCTCGTCGGTCTCGATCACCCAGGTCGAGCGCCCTTCCTCGTACTGGTAGCAGTGCGCGAGGATGATGCCCTCGGGGGTCTCGCGGAAGAAGTACTTGAACGCGTCCAGCGGCTTGGTGGAGCCGAGCCAGGTGAACTTGTTCGGCCGCAGGTCGATGCTCGGCTTGAAGTGGTCCTTGTGCTGCTCGCGGATCCTCGAGTTGATGCCGTCGGCGACCACCACCAGGTCCGAATCGGCGAACTGCGCCAGCCCTTCGACCTCGGTCTGGAAGCGGATGGCGACGCCGAGCTCGCGGCAGCGGTCCTGCAGGATGGCAAGCAGCGCGTTCCTCGAGCAGCCGCAAAAGCCGTTGCCGCCCGACCGGAGCGTGCGGCCCTTGTACACCACGTCGACGTCGCCCCAGTAGGCGAAGCGCCGGCGGATGCGCTCGTAGCTCGCCGCGTCGTAGGCCTTGAAGGTGTCGAGCGTCTGGTCCGAGAACACCACGCCGAAGCCGAAGGTGTCGTCGGGGCGGTTCCTCTCATAGCAGGTGATGTCCCAGCGCGGCCAGGCCTTCTTCGCGAGCAGCGCGAAGTACAGCCCGCCGGGACCGCCGCCGATGATGGTGACCTTCATGTCAGCCTCCTCACGCCGCCGGAACCACGGCGGTGGCCTCGATCTCGAGCCGCGCCGCGTCCTCTACCAGGCCGCTCACCTGCACCACCGCCATCACCGGATAGTGCCGGCCCATCAGCTCGCGGTAGGCCGCGCCGACGTCCTTGAGCGACGCCAGGTACTCGGCCTTGTCGAGCACGTACCAGGTCAGGCGCACGATGTGCTCGGGCCTGCCGCCGGCCTCGGCGAGCACGTCGAGGATGTTGCGCAGCGCCTGGCGGAACTGCCCGGCGAAGCCCTTTTCCTTCCACTCGCCCTGGCCGGTGAAGCCGACCTGGCCCGCGATGTACACGGTGGTGCCGCCCTTCACGGCGATGCCGTTGGCGAAGCCCTTCGGTTTCGCCCAGCCGGGCGGTTGCAGGATCGTCATCATGTCGGGGTCCTCAGCTTGAAGCGCTGCAGCTTGCCGGTCTCGGTGCGCGGCAGCGTGTCGACGAACTCGATGGCGCGCGGGTACTTGTAGGGCGCAATGCTGTTCTTGACGTGCTCCTGCAGCTCCTTGACCAGCGCGTCGGCGCCGCGCGCCTCGGGCTTGAGCACGACGTAGGCCTTGACGATGGTGCCGCGCTCGGGGTCCTCGGCGCCCACCACGCCGCACTCGGCCACCGCCGGATGCGCAAGGAGCGCCCCTTCCACTTCCGGCCCGGCGATGTTGTAGCCCGCCGAGACGATCATGTCGTCGGTGCGCGCCTGGTAGAAGAAGTAGCCGTCCGCGTCCATCGAATAGGCGTCGCCGGTCACGTTCCAGCCGTTTTGCACGTAGTCCTTCTGCCGCTCGTCGGCGAGGTAGCGGCAGCCGGTGGGACCCTTCACCGCGAGCCGGCCGATCTCGCCCGGCTTGCAGGGTTTGCCTTCTTCGTCCAGCACGGTCGCGCGGTAGCCGGGGAGGGCGTAGCCGGTGGCGCCGCGGCGCACGCGCTCGGGGGTGTGCGAGATGAAGATGTGGATCATCTCGGTGGAGCCGATGCCGTCGATGATCTCGATGCCGGTCGCCCCCCGGAACAGCTCGCGCGTCGCATCGGG
>JBFFZT010000489.1:0-2288 GCA_041568535.1 Burkholderiales bacterium
ACCTGGCGACGGCCGCGCGGCGCGTGCGCGAGCTCGAGGTGCAGCAGCGAAAGCTCCTCGCGCAATCGCGCCAGCCGGCGCCGAGCGTCCCCGCGTCCGGCGAGCGCCATGCGCCCGCCGACGAAACCGCGCTGCGCCCGGGCGGGCGCGACCTCGAGGACCTTTCGCTCATCGCCATGCGCCTGCAGGCCGAGATCAGCCGCAACCTGGACGCCTACCAGAAGCGCCCGCGCAAGAAGTTCATCGGCGCGAGCGCGGTCGAGTATCGCTTCGCGCAGTACGAGGAAGACTGGCGGCGCAAGGTCGAGCGCGTGGGCACCGTGAACTACCCGGCGTCCGCGCGGGGCAAGGTTTACGGCAACCTGCGCATGACCGTGACGCTGCGCGCCGACGGCAACGTCGAGGCCGTGGAGCTCGACCGCTCCTCGGGCGCGAAAGTGCTCGACGACGCCGCGTTCCGCATCGTGCGCATGGCCTCGCCCTATGCGGCGTTCCCGCCCGACATCCGGCGCGACACCGATCTGCTGGTGATCACGCGCACCTGGTTCTTCGGCCGCGGCGACAGATTCTGGACTGAGTAGGCGAGCAGGGGGGAGCTCACGTCGCTTCCCCTGCGCCTCCCATCACCGCTTTGAACGATGCCTGATCGCTACGCCGTCATCGGCCACCCGGTCGCCCATTCCAAGTCTCCCTGGATTCACGCGCAGTTCGCGCGCGCCACGGGCGAGGACATCGCCTACGACGCCATCGACGCGCCGCCCGCCGGCTTTGTCGCCGCGGTGGATAAGTTCCGTGCCGCGGGCGGCAAGGGCCTCAACGTCACGCTGCCGTTCAAGGAAGAGGCGTTCCGCTTGTGCGTCGGCACCAGCGCGCGCGCCGCGGCGGCGCAGGCGGTGAACACGCTGGTGCTCGATCGCGCGCAGCCCTTCGGCGACAACACCGACGGCGTCGGCCTGGTGCGCGACCTGACCGTCAATCTCGGGCGCAGCCTCGCCGGGGCGCACGTGCTCCTGCTTGGGGCGGGCGGCGCCGCGCAAGGCGTGCTGGCGCCGCTCGCCGAAGCGGGCGCGGCCGCGATCGTCGTCGCCAATCGCACGCCCGCGCGCGCCGAAGCGCTCGCCGCGCGCCTGCGTGGCGTGGCGGCGTGCAGCTTCGATGCGCTTGCCGGGCGCGCGTTCGATCTGGTGGTGAACGCCACCTCCGCGGGACTGGGCGGGGAGCTGCCGCGCCTGCCGCCGGGGCTGTTCCGGCCCGGCGCGCTCGCCTACGACATGGTCTACGGCCGCGACACCGAGTTCCTCGCCATGGCGCGCGCGGCAGGCGCGGCGGCGAGCGACGGGCTGGGCATGCTGGTCGAGCAGGCGGCGGAATCCTTTCTCGTGTGGCGCGGCGTGCGGCCGGACACGCGCGAAGTGCTCGCCGCGCTGCGCGCACGCTAGTGCGCATGCCGCGCAAACTGCGCCGCGCCTGGCGCGTCGCCGGCGTCACCGTGGCAGCGCTCGCGATCGCGGTGCTGCTCGTGCAGGCCTGGTTCTACGCGCACATCCTATACTGGTCGCGCAGCGCGCCGGCGAGCACCGCGTTCATGGAACGCCGGCTGGACGAGCTGCGCGCAAAGGATCCGCGCGCGCGCCTGCAGCACCGCTGGGTGCCCTATGCGCGCATCTCGGCCGAGCTCAAGCGCGCGGTGATCGCTGCCGAGGACGCGAAGTTCCTCGACCACGAGGGCTTCGACTGGGAGGCGATCCAGAAAGCGATGGAGAAGAACGAGCGCCGGGGCAGGGTGGTGGCAGGCGCCTCTACCATCAGCCAGCAGCTGGCGAAGAACCTGTTCCTGTCGGGCAAGCGCTCGTGGCTACGCAAGGCGCAGGAAGCGGTGATCACGGCGATGCTCGAGCACGCCATGGACAAGCGGCGCATCCTCGAGCTGTACCTCAACTTCGCCGAGTGGGGCGAGGGCGTGTTCGGCGCCGAGGCCGCGGCGCGCCATCATTTCGGCGTGAGCGCGGCGCAGCTCGACGAAGCCCAGGCCGTGTGGCTGGCCTCGATCCTGCCCAGTCCGCGGCGCTACGCGCGCGGCGCGAGCACGCCGTACCTCGACAGCCGCATCGCCACCATCCGGCGGCGCATGGAGTACGCGCAGATCCCGTGAGCCGCGCGCCCGGTCAGGACGCCTGCCGGAATGCTTCCTGCGCTGCCGCGAGCGTCTGCTCTATGTCTTCGGCGCTGTGCGCCGACGACACGAAGCCCGCTTCGTAAGCCGAGGGCGCGAGATAGACGCCTTGCGC
>JBFFZT010000490.1:0-2285 GCA_041568535.1 Burkholderiales bacterium
GGCGCCGTTCTCCACCCAGTAGCCGGCGGCGCCGCGCGAGTAATCGCCGGTCACCAGGTTGACGCCGTGGCCGAGGAGCTCGGTCACCAGCAGGCCGCGGTGCATGCGCGCCAGCATGCCGCGGAAATCGGGCCCATCGGGCACCAGCGACAGGTTGTGGTTGCCGCCTGCGCTGCCAGTGCTGCTCATGCCGAGCTTGCGCGCCGCGTAGCAGCCGAGGAAATAGCCCTCGAGCACGCCGCCGCGCACCACGGTGCGCGCGCGCGTGGCCACGCCCTCGTCGTCGAACGGCGTGCTGGCGAGCGCGCGCGGCTCGAGCGGCGCCTCCTCGACGGTGACGCCGGGCGCGAACACCTCGCGGCCCAGGCTCCCGCCAAGGAACGTGGCCTTGCGGTAGAGGTTGCCGCCGCTCGCCGCCGACACGAAGCTGCCGAGCAGCTGCGCCGCGAGCGGCGCCTCGAACAGCACCGGCGCCTGCCGCGTGCTCAGGCGCCGCGCGCCGAGGCGCGCCAGCGCGCGCTCGCCGGCGTAGCGGCCGAGCGCCTCGGCGTCGGCCAGCTCGCCCGGCACGCGCGCCGCGCTGTACCAGTCGTCGCGCTGCATGCCGCGCGCGTCCTCGGCGATCAGCGCGACGTACAGCGAATGGCGCGAGGTCGGGAACCCCGCCATGAAGCCGTGGCTGTTGGCGAACACGAACTGCGCATGCTGCGCGGACACGGCGGCGCCTTCCGAGTTGCGGATGCGCGGCGACAGCGCAAAGCCGGCCGCCTCGCAACGCTCGGCGATGCCGATCGCCTCCTCGGTGCCGATGTCCCACGGATGGTAGAGGTCGAGATCGGGCGTCTCGCGCGCCAGCAGCTCGGGCTCCGGCAGCCCGGCGCAGTCGTCCGCCGCCGTGTGCCGCGCGATGGCGAGCGCGGCCTCCACCGTCTGCGCCAGCGCTGGCGCCGAGAAATCCGACGTGCTGGCATGGCCGCGGCGCGCGCCGGGACGCTCGCCCAGGTACACCGTGACGCCGATGCTCTTGTCGCGGTTGTGCTCGAGGGTGTCGACGGCGCCCTTGCGCACCGTGACCGAGAGCCCCTGGCCTTCCGAGACGTCGCATTCGCAGCCGCTCGCCCCGAGCCGGCGCGCATGCGCCAGCACTTGCGCTGCGAACTCCTTGAGCTCGTCGTGCGTGTAGGTGAAGCGGCCGCCGTCTTTCATGGCGCGCTATCATAGCAGCGGCATGCAGGATGAAATCGTCAGCAAGACGCGCAAGAAGCAGGAGATGCACGAGCTGCAGGCGCTCGGCGCGGCGCTGGTCGAACTTTCGGCCGCGCACCTCGAGCGCATGGCGCTGCCCGCCGAGCTCGCGCAGGCGGTGCGCGAGGCGCGGCGCATCGCCAGCCACGAAGCGCGGCGGCGCCAGGTGCAGTACATCGGCAAGCTGATGCGTGGCCTCGACGCCGCGCCGATCCGCGCGCAGCTCGCCGCGGTGCACGGCGGCTCGGCCCAGGAGCGTGCGCGCCACCAGCGGCTCGAGCACTGGCGCGCGCGCCTCATGGAGGACGACGGCGCGCTTACCGAATTCGCCCAGGCGCATCCGGCGCTCGACGTGCAGCAGCTGCGCGCGCTGATCCGCAACGCGCGCCGCGAGCAGGCCGAGGGGCGGCCGCCGCGCGCCTATCGTGAGCTGTTCCGCGTGCTGCGCGAGGCCGCGGGTGAGTAACGTACTCGTCGTCGGCGTGGTGTCGGCGAGCGACCGCGCCGCGGGCGGGGTCTACAAGGACGAAGGCATTCCGGCGCTGAAGGACTGGCTCGCGCGGGCGATCACCGCGCCCGCGGTGCGCTATGAGGAGCGCCTGATTCCCGACGAGCGCGCCGTGATCGAGGCATCGCTCGTGGAGCTGGTCGACGCGAAGGGCTGCCACCTCGTGCTCACCACCGGCGGCACCGGACCGGCGCCGCGCGACGTGACGCCGGAGGCCACGCTCGCGGTGGCCGACAAGGTGCTGCCCGGCTTCGGCGAGCAGATGCGCGCCGTGAGCCTGAAGTACGTGCCGACCGCGATCCTTTCCCGGCAGGTGGCGGTGGTGCGGCGCCAGGCGCTGATCATCAACCTGCCGGGCCAGCCCAAGGCGATCAAGGAGACGCTCGACGGGGTGTTCGCGGCGGTGCCCTACTGCATCGACCTGATCGGCGGCCCCTATATCGAGACCGACGAGGCCGTGGTGAAGGCGTTCCGGCCCAAGTCGGCGCAGCGGCCGCGCCCGGCGTGACGCCGCTGCCGGAAGCGATCGAGA
>JBFFZT010000491.1:0-2277 GCA_041568535.1 Burkholderiales bacterium
CGAGCACTATCCCGGCATGACGGAAAAGGCGCTCGAGAAGATCGTCGACGAAGCCAAAGGGCGCTGGCAGGTGCTCGACTGCACCGTGATCCACCGCATTGGCGAGCTTCAACCCACCGACCAGATCGTGCTGGTCGCCGTGGCGAGCGCGCACCGCGGCGACGCCTTCGCGGCGTGCGAGTTCATCATGGACTACCTGAAGACGCAGGCGCCGTTCTGGAAGAAGGAGGCGGCGGGCTGGGTCGAGGCGCGCGCTAGCGACGACGCAGCCGCCGAGCGATGGTCCACGGCAGCTGCGCCAGCGCCATCGCGCCAGCGGCGATAGCGCAGATCGCGAGCAGCCGTTCGGGCCACGGCCCGAGGAAATCCACGATCGACGGGACGCCGGGCTTCGAAGGCCCGAGAAAGCCGTAGTTCCAGCCGAAGGCGAGATCGATCGTCAGGATCATCACGCCGTACGCGAGAGTCACCGCGCAGGCGAGCCCGTAGTCGCGCCACGTCGGTCGGAAGCCCCGCGCAAAGACGTCGTAGAGCGGCACGCCCACCGCCATGCCGTGGTAGGCCCAGAAGAACCAGAACGGGTAGAGCGCGGGGCCTTCGGCGAGCGCGGGCGTGATCATCGCCTGCGTGCACAGCGCGAGGCCCCAGAAGTACTGGATCGCGCGCAACGGCCGCCAGCCCGTGAGCAGAACGAGCGGCGCGTTGAGCGCCGCGAGGTGGCACAGGTGCAGCGGCAGGGTCGTGGGGAGATCGCGCAGCGGCGGCCACAGGAGGTAGGCGTAGGTCGTGAGCCAGGCCGTGAGGAAGCCGAGCGCCACCGCGCGCTCGGCGGCCGGCCGGGGCCGGCGCCGGCGCGCCACGATCGCCGCGAGCATGAGTGCCGCAAGCACCGCCAGCGTGGCCGCGTGCAGCGCCGAGAACGCGTGGAAGCTCTCCACGGCGCCGAGTTTAGAATGCCCCGCATGCAGGCTTCGGCTTCGATGTTCGCGGCGGTGGGGGTGGGCGCCATGCTCGGGGCCTGGGCGCGCTGGGGACTTGCCGGCTGGCTCAATCACCTCACGCCGAGCCTGCCGCTCGGCACCCTGGTCGCGAACGTCGCGGGCGGCTACGCGGTAGGGCTGGCGCTGGCGTTCTTTGCAGGGCATCCCGCGATGGCGCCTGAATGGCGCCTCGCGTGCATCACGGGGTTCCTCGGCGCGCTCACCACCTTCTCCACGTTCTCGGCCGAATCGATGGCGCTGCTGCACGCGGAGCGGTACCTCGCGGCCCTGGCGCACTCGGGCGCCCACCTGCTGGGGGCGCTGCTGGCCACCCTCCTGGGCTACGCAAGCTACCGGTTCTTCGCTTGAATCGGGGGCATCCGCCCCCATTGTCCCTGCATGCGACTCGACAAATTGACCACCCGGCTGCAGGAGGCCCTGGCCGAGGCCCAGAGCCTCGCCGTCGGGCGCGACCATCCCTACATCGAGCCCCAGCACCTGCTCGCCGCGCTGCTCGAGCAGGAAGACGGCGGCGCGGCCTCGCTCATCGCCAAGGCCGGGGGCAACCCCGCGGCGCTGAAGAAGGCGCTCGCCGAGTCGCTCAACCGCATCGCCAAGGTGGAAGGCACCGCCGGCGAGGTGAACGTCTCGCGCGAGCTGGCGGCGCTGCTCAACGTCACCGACAAGGAAGCGCAGAAGCGCGGCGACCAGTACATCGCCTCGGAGCTCGTCCTGCTGGCGGCGGCGGCCGACAAGGGCGAGGTCGGGCGGCTGCTGAAGCAGGCGGGCGTGACGAAAGCCGCGCTGGAGAAAGCGATCGAGGAAGTGCGCGGCGGGGCGAGCGTCTCCGGGCAGGCCGACGAGTCGCAACGCAAGGCGCTGGAGAAGTACACGCTCGACCTGACCGAGCGCGCGCGCCAGGGCAAGCTCGACCCGGTGATCGGGCGCGACGACGAGATCCGCCGCTGCATCCAGATCCTGCAGCGGCGCACGAAGAACAACCCGGTGCTGATCGGCGAGCCCGGCGTGGGCAAGACCGCCATCGTCGAAGGGCTCGCGCAGCGCATCATCAACGGCGAAGTGCCCGAGTCGCTGAAGGGCAAGCGCGTGCTGGTGCTCGACATGGCCTCCCTCCTCGCGGGCGCCAAGTACCGCGGCGAGTTCGAGGAGCGCCTCAAGGCGGTGCTGAAGGACCTGGCGAAGGACGAGGGCAACACCATCGTCTTCATCGACGAGATCCACACCATGGTCGGCGCCGGCAAGGCCGAGGGCGCGATCGACGCCGGCAACATGCTCA
>JBFFZT010000492.1:0-2275 GCA_041568535.1 Burkholderiales bacterium
ACGCGCACGCTGATCATCTTCGGCCAGGGCGCGATCCGCGCCCATCCCTACGTGCTGCGCGAGATGCGCGCGGCCAAAGAGCTGCGGGGGGCGGAGGCCTCGGTCGAGTTCGACGACGCGTTCACCGCGCACATCGGGCATACGCTGTCCAACGGCGTGCGCGCCTTCCTGCACGGCCTCACGCGCTCCATGTTCGCCACGGCGCCGCTCAATGCGGCGCCCGAAACGCGTCATTACTACCGGCAGGTGACGCGCCTGTCCGCGGCCTTCGCCTTCCTCGCCGACGTGTCGATGCTGGCGATGGGCGGCGCGCTGAAGCGCAAAGAGAAGATCTCCGGGCGCCTGGGCGACGTGCTCTCCATGATGTACCTGGTGTCGGCGACGCTGAAACGCTACGAGGACCAGGGGCGGCTCAAGTCCGACCTGCCGCTCGTGCGCTGGTCGGTGCGCGACGCGCTGTACTCGGCGCAGGAGGCGATCGACCAGGTGCTGTCCAACTTCCCGGTCAAGGCGCTTGCCACGCTGCTGCGCTGGACCATCTTCCCGCTCGGCACGCCGTTCCGCCCGCCGCTCGACTCGCGCAACCACGAGTGCGCGCGCATCGCGCTCGAGCCCGGCGCGGCGCGCGACCGCCTCACCGCCGGCGTCTACGTGCCGCAGGGCGAAGCCGACGCGACCGGCGTGCTGGAGGCGGCGTTCCTCGCCACGGTGGCCTGCGAGCCCATCGAGAAGAAGTTCCGCGAAGCGGTGAAGGACGGCACGCTCGAGCCGCGCTCGGGCACCGACACGGCGCAGCTCGCCCGCGACCGCGGCGTGATCAGCCCCGAGGAGTACGCGCAGTGGCAGCGCAAGGAGTCGCTGCGCAAGCGCGTCATCATGGTCGACGACTTCCCGCAGGATTTCGGCCGCGCCGAGATCGTGCAGAAGCTCGGCGACGAGAAGCCGGCGCGCGCCAAGGCGGCCTGACATGAACCGTCCAGCCATCTACGTGGTCGACGGCGCGCGTACGCCGTTCCTGAAATCGAAGAACCGCCCCGGGCCGTTCGCGGCGGGCGATCTCGCGGTGCAAGCCGGCCGGGCGCTGCTCGTGCGCCAGAAGTTCGCGCCGCAGGCGCTCGACGAGGTGATCCTGGGCTGCGCCGCGCCCTCGGTCGACGAAGTGAACATCGGGCGCGTCGCGGCGCTGCGCATGGGCTGCGGCGAGAAAGTGCCGGGCTGGACCGTGATGCGCAATTGCGCAAGCGGCATGCAGGCGCTCGACTCGGGCATCAATAACATCATTGCCGGGCGCTCGCAGCTGGTGCTCGCGGGCGGCGTGGATGCGCTCTCGCGCGCGCCGCTGCTCTACAACGACGCCATGGTGAGCTGGTTCTCCGACCTGGCGGCGGCGAAGACCGCCGGGCAGCGCGCGGCGCTCTTTGCGCGCATGCCGTTCAAGGCGCTGCTCGCGCCGGTGATCGGCATCATGAAAGGCCTCACCGACCCGATGGTGGGCCTGCTCATGGGCCAGACCGCGGAGAATCTCGCGCACCGCTTCGGCATCACGCGCGAGCAGATGGACGCCTATTCGGTGCGCAGCCACCAGCGCGTGGCGCGCGCCCAGGACGAAGGCCCGCTCAAGCCCGGCGGCGGCGAAGTCGAGGCGCTGTACGACGCCAAGGGCAATACCTACGCGCTCGACGACGGCGTGCGGCGCGACGCCTCGATGGAAGGCCTGGCGAAGCTGAAGCCCTTCTTCGACCGCAAGTACGGCAACGTCACGCCCGGCAACAGCTCGCAGATCACCGACGGCGCCGCGTGGCTGATCCTCGCCTCCGAGGAAGCCGTGAAGCGTCACGACCTCGCGCCGGTCGGCCGCATCGTCGACTCGCAGTGGGCGGGGCTCGATCCGGCGCAGATGGGCCTCGGGCCCGTGCACGCGGCGACGCCGATCCTAAAGCGCCACGGGCTCGGCCTGGACGATCTCGATTACTGGGAGATCAACGAGGCGTTCGCGGCGCAGGTGCTGGGCTGCCTCGCCGCCTGGAAGGACGAGACCTATTGCAAGGAGCAGCTCGGGCTCGAGCGCGCCATGGGCGAGCTCGATCAGGAAAAGCTCAATGTGGACGGCGGCGCCGTCGCGCTCGGCCACCCGGTGGGCGCCTCGGGCGCGCGGATCGTGCTGCACATGCTGCAGCTCCTGAAGCGCAAGAACGCAAAGCGCGGCATGGCCTCGATCTGCATCGGCGGCGGGCTGGGCGGCGCGATGCTGCTGGAGGCAGCGTGATGGACCGCG
>JBFFZT010000493.1:0-2273 GCA_041568535.1 Burkholderiales bacterium
CTCGTACATCCCGTCGTACGCGAACTTCCTCACCATTCGCGTCGGCAAGGCGCAGGAGGTCTACAAGCGGCTCCTGCGGCGCGGCGTCATCGTGCGTCCGGTGGGCGGCGGCTACGAGCTGCCCGAGCACCTGCGCGTCACCGTCGGCACGGAAGCCGAGAACGAGCGCTTCCTCGCGGCGCTGGCGGCGAGCCTGAAGGACTGATGCGCTTTGCCAAGGTCGCCGTCGTCGGCGTCGGCCTGATCGGCGGCTCGTTCGCCCTGGCGCTGAAGGCGGCGCGGGCCTGCGGCGAGGTGGTGGGCGTGGGGCGCGGCGCGGCCAACCTGAAGCTCGCGCTCGAGCAGGGCGTGATCGACGCGATCGGCACGGACATCGGCGATGCCGACCTGGTCCTCGTCGCCACCCCCGTCGCCCAGTATCCGCAGGTGCTCGCCGCCCTTGCGCCGCGCCTCAAGCCCGCGGCGCTGGTCACCGACGGCGGCAGCACCAAGCGCGACGTGATCGCGGCGGCGCGCGCCGCGCTCGGCGCGAAGAGCGCGCAGTTCGTGCCCGCGCATCCAATCGCCGGCGCCGAGAGGAGCGGCGCCGCCGCGGCGAGCGCGGACCTGTTTCGCAACCGGCGCGTGGTGCTCACGCCGCTCGCCGAGAACCCGGATGCGACAGTGCGGGCGGTGGAGGCGGCGTGGCAGGCGTGCGGCGCGCGCGTCTCGCGCATGGACGCGGCCGAGCACGACGCCGTGCTCGCCGCGGTGAGCCACCTGCCGCACCTGCTCGCCTACGCGCTGGTGCACGAGGTGGCGGAGCGCGCGGACTCGGCGCAGCTGTTCGGCTTCGCCGCCGGGGGCTTTCGCGATTTCACGCGCATTGCCTCCAGTCATCCCGAAATGTGGCGCGACATCTGCGTGGCGAACCGCGACCGCCTGCTCGACGAGCTCGATCGCTACCTCGCCAAGCTGAAGTCGGTGCGGCCGCTCGTCGAGAGCGGCGACGGCGCCGCGCTGGAGAAGCTGTTTGCCGAAGCGCGCGCCGCGCGCCAGCGCTGGCTCGCCGGAGAGTACGAGTGAAGGCGCTCGATCTTGGGCCGCTCAGTCGCGCCGAAGGCGCGGTGCGGTTGCCGGGATCGAAGAGCATCTCCAACCGCGCGCTGCTGCTCGCGGCGCTGGCGCAAGGCAAGACCACGCTGGGCGGCGTGCTTGATGCCGACGACACGCGGGTGATGCGCGCGGCCCTCGAGCAGCTCGGCCCGCAGCTGCGCGTCAAGCAGGCGGAGCTCTTTCTCGGCAATGCGGGCACCGCGTTCCGGCCGCTCACCGCAGTGCTCGCGCTGGCCGGCGGCGAGTACCGCCTCGCGGGCACGCCGCGCATGCACGAGCGCCCGATCGGTGACCTGGTGGACGCGCTGCGCGCGCTCGGCGCGAAGATCGACTACCTCGGCGCGCCGGGCTATCCGCCCCTCGCCATCCATCCCGGCACGGTGGCGGCGGGGCAGCGCGTGAAGGTGCGCGGCGACGTGTCCTCGCAGTTCCTGAGCGCGCTGCTGATGGCGCTGCCGCGCGCCGGCGGCGGCACCATCGAGGTCGAGGGCGAGCTGATCTCCAAGCCGTACGTGGACATCACCCTGAAGCTCATGCAGCGCTTTGGCGTCGAGGCGCAGCGCTCGGGCTGGACCCGCTTCGTGATTCCTGCATCTCCTTACGTCTCGCCCGGCACGCTGCAGGTGGAAGGCGATGCGTCCAACGCCTCCTACTTTCTCGCCGCGGGCGCCATCGCCGGCGGCCCGGTGCGGGTCGTCGGCGTCGGCCGCGCGAGCATCCAGGGCGATGTGCGCTTCACCGAAGTGCTCGAGGCGATGGGCGCGCAGGTCGCGATGGGCGAAGACTGGATCGAGGCGCGCGGCCGCGCGCCGCTGCGCGCGTTCGACCTCGACCTGAACCACATTCCCGACGCGGCGATGACCGCCGCCGCGCTCGCGTTGTTTGCCGACGGACCGTGCGTGGTGCGCAACATCGCCAGTTGGCGCGTGAAGGAGACCGACCGCATCGCGGCGATGGCCACCGAGCTCGGCAAGCTCGGCGCCGGCGTCGAAGCGGGCGCCGATTTCCTGAAAGTCGCGCCGCGCAAGCTCGCCTCCGGCGTGGCGCTCGATACCTACGACGATCACCGCATGGCGATGAGCCTGTCGCTCGCCGCGCTCGGCGGCGTTCGCGTGCGCATCCACGATCCGGACTGCGTGGCGAAGACCTTCCCGGGCTATTTCGCGGCCTTCGCCGGC